>CAXBKM010000006.1:0-17650 GCA_963976265.1 uncultured Maricaulaceae bacterium | reverse complement strand
TGCGTTGAACAGCCGGGTGCTCCCACATGCGGACATTCATCGCCGGAGCGATCAAAACGCGCTTGTCGGTCGCGAGCAGGGTTGTGGATGCCAGGTCATTGGCCAGACCATTTGCCATTTTACCAATCAGGTCTGCGGTGGCCGGGGCCACCACCACGAGATCGGCAGAGCGGGACAATTCAATATGCCCCATCTCGGCTTCATCGGTCAGCGAAAACAGATCAGAATAGACCGTGTCTTTTGACAGGGCAGCGACACTCATCGGGGTCACGAATTGCGCGCCCGCGGCCGTCAGAATGCATCGACTGGCAATGCCGCGACGACTGAGCTCACGGATCAATTCCAGGGATTTATAGGCCGCGATTCCGCCGCCAATAATCAAAAGAATGCGTTTGTCTGACACGGGCCCACTCCTGCATCTCGCTACATTGTGATTGCGCCAGGACTTCATAGCCCAGACTGCCACGCGTTACGATTGTCCATGCGATATTGCGCGCCAGGCGCGCCGGCACAAGAGGCTCGTTGAATGTTCACAGGTGCAATTCTCACATTAAAGCCCGGGTCGGGCCTGCCCGGCCTTGGCCCGGCGTGGAAATCGATATTCTGGCTGCCTGCCCTTGTGCCTGTCCTCATCATGGCTGGTTTCGAAATCGTCCAGTTCCAGCTCTTTCCTGTTTTTCAGGCCCCAAACGTCTCACCGGGCGCTCAGGCCTTCGTGACGTTGATTGTGTTTTATGGTCCTGTGGTGTTGATCCCGCGCCTGTCATGGGCCGTGAATAGCTGGCTCAAGGCGAATGGCGCACCCTTCAGGCGCCTCTGTTTCGACCATGCCGGAGCAGCATTGGCGCTCAGCAGCTTGCATATGATTCTTGTCACGCTGGGCCTGGCTATCATGCATTCTCCGCCGGGTTGGCTGCCGCATTTCCCGCGATTTGTTGGTGAAGTCTGGCTTGCCGAATTTCCCCGATGGATCTTGGTATATGGCTTGGTCGCGACCGTACTCTGGTATTTGCAAACAGGGAGAGGTTCATCCAGGGATCTGGAAATCCGTGAAAATGGACAGATTCACTTTGTGCCCATGACCGACATCATCTGGGCGGAGGCAACGGGTAACTACATTTGTCTCCACACTGCGGACAGACGCTATACACATCGCGAAAGTCTGGCCCAGTTTGCCGCGCGAGATGCGGGTGCGGCCTTTTTGCGCGTGCATCGCAGCGCGTTGGTTCGAGCCACCGAAATTCGCGCGATCCGCAGCCAGGGATCGGGACGCTACAGTCTGGTTTTGAAATCAGGCGAAGAGATCAAACTGAGCCGCCGCCGCCTACCAAGCGTTCGTAAAGCGCTCACAGCGTAATTTTGAAGGGCCTTTCGCACAATTTTATCGACCCTTCATCCCTTCAGGCTTGAATGTCGCCAGACCAACAGACGAGATGAGTGGGAATTTTCCTTCCTCCCCAGTTCGATATTCAAGGACCTCATCATGCCACACACATTTTTGACAGCCTGTCTGACCGGTGCGCTTTTGTCGCTGGGCGTTAGTGCCAGCGCCCTGTCTGACGAGCACGCACCCGATTCACAGGTCATTCTGCCGGGCGATGACCGGCTCTCATTGCCAGAATTCGAGGCCTATGAAGTCGAATATACGAGCGCCTTTGGTCGCTTCATCAACCAGGTGCGCCCTTTTCAGGGCGATGACGGGGCCAAAATCAGCGTCATCAATCTCATTCACATGCCGCAGCGCGTTATCGTGGATCACCGAACCATTGATCGCGACAGCTTGCGCATGGAGTCCTTCATCAGCCCCTATTTTGCCTGGGGTCAGGAGCATGTCACGGGGCGAATGGATGCATCGGGCTATGACTGGGTGCGCACACCGCTTGATGGCAGCGACGTTATCCGGATACGCGGCGAATGGGACACGCAGGGCGTTTTTGACGGACTCGGCTTTTCACCAACCTTCGCCGCCTTCATGCCGATGGAGATCGGAACACGGTTCCAGATTCCCCGCGATCAGGCCCAAGCTGACGGCACTCTCAATGCGGTGCTGATCGAAATGGAAATCATTGGCCGTGAAACTCTGGAGATGGAGTCCGGCCGTCAGTGCGATTGCTGGGTCCTCGAAGAAACAGATGCCCTGGGCGCGACACACCGCTACTGGATTGGGCGCGAAGCTCCCTTCCTGTTCCGTCGTCATCGCGATGTTGGCGGCTCGCGTGATTTCATCAGCGACGTCTTGAGCTTCCGGCCACTATAGAAAGCGCGACACGGACGGACTCACGCGCTAGGCTCTTCCCAAAATTGGGGAGATTCATCATGCCATCCATGCTTCATGCCGTCGCCGCGCTCGCATTGCTGACGCTGGGCGTCTATTTCCTGATGACGATTTTGGGGATTGCCGCCAAAGCCAAAGGACAATTGTCTGATGAATATTCCCTGACCAAGACCGGGGCGCCGCCCCCGGCCTGGGTCGGCAATGCCGCGCGAAACCTGATTAATCTGTGTGAATTGCCGCTGCTGTTTTATGTCTGGGCGGGCATGCTCTATGCGACCGGCATGCCGGTCGATGGCATGGCCCTGATGCTGGCCTGGGGATTTGTCGCATCGCGCTACGCCCATACCTTCGTACATGTCACAATCAACAATATGGCGCTGCGCTTCCTGCTCCACCGTATCGGAGCCGTCATTCTGGCCGTAATGTGGGTCCAATTCCTGCTGGCGCTCTAGATTCGCTGACACATCATGCCTTGGCGGAACATGTGACTTGCAATATTAAAGTGACATGTTGATTCGGATCTGCGCATGAGCGTTCAACCGCGAGACCAACGATCGGGATGCCCTATCTCGACGGCACTGGACCGGTTCGGCGACCGCTGGACGCTGTTGATTGTCCGCGATTTGGTTGCGGGCAAGGCGCGATATGGAGCGTTCGAGTCATCAGCAGAGGCCGTGCCCACCAACATTCTTGCAGCGCGCCTCAAGCAGATGATCGCGGACGGTTTGATCGAAAAATCGCCCTACCAAAACAATCCGGTGCGATATGAATACGGGCTGACCGAAAAGGGCCGTGCGCTCATCCCCCTGCTTCAGGAAATGTGCCGTTGGTCAAAGGCATGGGAAGACGACACCTGGTCACCGCCCGGAGCCTTCATGATGCTCAAGCCCTAGATCAGCGCATGAAAGGCCCAGGCGGCACTGGCACCGGCCGCGCCCGCCATGACGATAAAGGCGATGAAGCGAATCCAGCGCCCGCTTCGCCCGCGCTTTGCAAAGCGATCCAGCGTGTCGTCATCCAGACGAATCTCACCAGACCGGATTTTGGATCCGGCCGCAGCCCAATCGTCCAGCGCAACGGGCAGTTTGCGGACCGAGGCGTGCAGCGCCTTGAGGTCTTCGACAGCATCACGCATCAAGCCTTCAGGGCCCAACTCGCGCTTCATCCAGACTTCCACGACCGGGGCGGACGCAGCCCACATGTCGTGTTCAGGGTTCAGGGCGCGTGACACGCCTTCGGACTGGACCATGGTCTTTTGCAACATGACGAGTTCCGGGCGCAGGCGCATATCGAACAATTCGGTAATCTCAAATAATTGCAGCAAGACCCGGCTCATCGGTACATCACTAGCCTGTTTGCCAAATATTGGCTCACCAACTGCGCGCAGGGCCGCAGCAAAATCTGCAATCGTGTGACGCGGCGGGACATAGCCTGCATTAAAATGGGCCTGCGCTGCGGCGACATAATCACGGGTCAAAAAGCCGTGCAGGATTTGTGCAAGGAATCGGCGCTCAGCGCGTCCAATCCGGCCCATAATGCCAAAATCGACAACCCATAGCCCGCCCTCGTGATCTGCAAACATATTGCCGGCATGCATATCAGCGTGGAACACGCCATGATCCATGGCACAGCCCAGAAAGGCTTGTGTCAGCGTGATGGCCAGCGCTTCGCGGTCAACCCCGGCGGCATCAAGCGCTGGCAGATCGGTCAGAGGAATTCCATCGACCCAGCCTGTCGTCAGGACACGCCTGGCGCAGCGTTCCCAATCGACATTCGGAACGTGGAAATTTTCAATGCTGGCGCTGGCTTCGGCGATCTCACTGGCAGAGGCGGCTTCCAGGCGCAGATCGGTTTCCAGCTCAGTGGCGCGTGCGACCGTGTCGACAAATTTGCGGGGCTCCAGTCGCCGAGCGGCCGGGATGATTCCCTCGACAAGCCTGGCGCCCAGCTTCATCGCCGCAATGTCCTTGGCCAGGCGATCTTCAATATTCGGTCGCAACACCTTGACGGCAACGTCGCGGCCATCCGCCGTCCTTGCACGATGAACCTGAGCGACCGATGCGGCTGCGAGGGCCGGGCCAAATTCGCTGAACAATTCGCTGAGCGGCAAGCCCAGTTCGGCGACCACAACGGCCTCGGCTTCAGCCTGGTCAAAGGCGGGCATTTTGTCCTGAAGGCGTGACAGGCCCTGGGCAAATTCCTGCCCCACCACATCGGCGCGCGTCGCCAATACCTGTCCGAATTTCACATAGGACGGGCCGAGTTTTTCAAGCGCGGCGGCCAGTCGCTCGCCGGGGCTGCCGTCCTGATCGCGCCGCGCAAACAGGCGCATTACCGCGCTCACGGCTTTCACAGGCGCCGGAAACTTCGCCTGATACTCAGCCGGAAATATCGCGTCATACCGCGCCAGGGTCAGCCCTGCGCGCGTCAGGCGGAAGAAGGAGGCGAGTGTGCCAATCATGATGTCGCAGGGTTTAGCGCCGCTGTGCGCGCAATGCGAGCGTGACATGCGGGCGCAGTGTCATGATTTGCGCCCCAGCCGGTCTGCAAAGGCCGAGGCAAGGATACCGGCGGGCAGTGCGACAAGGCCTACACCCAGTATGGCGACGAAGCCGGCGACGATGCGCCCGGCGGTCGTGACCGGATAAACATCGCCATAACCCACTGTTGTCAGCGTCGCGACCGCCCACCAAAGGGCGCGAGGAATGGACCCAAAGGCTTCGGGCTGCGCGTCGGCTTCGATCACATAAAGCAGGGCGGCGGCGCAAAACAGCAATATGCCCGCCATGGCAACGGTCGCGACAAGGCGGCGTCCCGCATCGCGCACGGCCAGTCCGATCTCGCGAAACGCCGGGAACATCGCAAACAGTTTCAAAAGCCGGAACAGGCGGAACAGGCGTACCCAACGCGCCGTGGCCCATGCTTCGGGAAAGAGGATCATGACGACGAGTTCGGGCAGAAAGGCGAGCAGGTCGAATGTGACCACCCAGCGGCGCAAATAGCGCAGCCTTCCACCAAGGCCTGCATATTGCCGGCTTGCTCCGGCGGCCCAGACGCGCAGCGCAAATTCAGAAGCGAACAATATCGGGATCAGCCCGTCAGCCAGTGTGATCCATCGCCGTGTCGCGGCGGGTATGCCCGGCTCGGTCTCCAGTGCCAGCAGAACCAGTGATGCCAAAATCAGAAAGACGACGGTGGCATGCCCCCATGTGAAGGCTCGCCCGGTTGTATAAAGCATTGCCCAGACACGGCGTTGCAGACCGCGCGCGGCCGGGTTGGGATCAAGGCTCGGATTACTCATGACCGCCAGTATGCGCCGGGATGCACGTTAACCCTAGTGTTACATGACAGGGTGATGCTGGCACCATGACAGATCTGCCCCAAATACCGCCAATTTTCGTTTGTGAGCTCAACGGCAAAGGCGGCGCAACAACGCTCTCACTCGACACATTGCCAGACTACCCGCCGGGTCAAAACGGGTTTGAATTTGTCTGGATTCATCTTGAGCGCCACAACGCCGAAGCACTGGACTGGCTTCAAAACGACAGCGGCCTGGACAGTCTGATCCGCGAAGCCCTGACCGCAGAAGACACGCGGCCACGCTGTACCGTTCACGGCAATGGGGCCATCATCAATCTGCGCGGTGTCAATTTGCATGAAGGCGCTGAACCCGAAGACATGATCTCGTTGCGGCTTTGGGTCGATGGCAATCGCGTTATCGGTGTCTGGCGGAGACCACTATTTGCTGTCGCTGACCTGATCGCGTCAATGGAGCGTGGTTCAGCGCCGCATACGCCCGGCGATCTGGTCGCCAAGCTGGCGCTTCGACTGGCGGACCGGATGGAGCCGACCGTTGCCGATTTGCATGAACAGATCGACGATATGGAAGATGCGCTCGACACGGACGCGCAAACCCCCGAGCGAGGCGCGCTGGCGCAGATCCGTCGGCAGGCCATTATCCTGCGCCGCTTCATCGCGCCGCAGCGCGATGCGCTCAATACCCTGGCGATAGAAGATCTCGACTGGCTGACAGAACGCGACCGCAGCCGCATCCGGGAGGCGGGCGACAAGACAACGCGGGTCGCCGAGGAACTGGAATCGGTGCGCGAACGCGCTGCGATTGTGCATGACCAGATGCTGGAAAAGCGCGCCGAACAGATGAACCGCTATACGCTATTGCTGTCCGTTGTTGCGTCGATCTTCTTGCCGCTGGGGCTGATTACCGGACTGCTGGGTATCAATGTCGGCGGTATTCCCGGCGCCAACAATCCGTGGGCTTTTGCAGCGGTCACGGCAGGCTTGTTGATTTTGGGTGGTATCCAGGTCTGGGTCTATAAGCGCGTCAAGCTGATCTAGATACGCCAGCCTGAATGCAGGGCGGCAATCCCGCCCGAGAAGTTCGTGACTTCAACACGGCCAAAACCGGCGTCTTTCACTTCATCGGCGAAGGCATGCTGATGAGGGAAGCGGCGGATGGATTCCACCAGGTATTGATAGCTGTCGCGATCCTTCGCGACGGCTTCGCCAATGGCCGGGATCGCATTGAAAGACCAGGCGTCATAAATGCGTTCCAGGGCGCGGGTGGTCGGTCTCGAAAATTCCAGGCATAGAAACTGTCCGGCTGGTTTCAGGACGCGCCGCATTTCCGACAATGCTGCCGCGCGATCCGTGACGTTTCGAATCCCAAAGGCAATCGTCACACAATCGGCGCAGCCATCGGGGAAGGGCAGGGCCTGTGCATCACCCACCGCCCAGGTTAACTGGGGGGCATCGCCGCGTTTCAGGCCTGCCAGCAGCATTTGCTCATTAATGTCGGTCACAATCGCGCGGGCAGGATCACCGCCGCGGCGTTTTCGCACCGCGTCGGCCTTGTCAATGAACGTCCGCGCCAGATCGCCGGTTCCGCCCGCGACATCGATCAGCATCTGGCCGGGTTGCGGGTTGGCGCGGGTCATCACCATATCTTTCCAGATACGGTGAATCCCCAGACTCATGAAATCATTCATCAGGTCATAGCGGCGCGCCGACCTGTCAAAGACACCCCGCACCAGCGGGGCCTTCTCGTTTCGCTTCACATCCTTGAAGCCAAAGGATGTCGTGTCGGCCGATGTTTCGTTCGCGCTCATGGTGTGGAAGATAGGCGAAGCGCTGCGAAGGGGCTAGATGTCAAACCATGCCAGAGCTTCCCGAAGTTGAGACAGTTCGTCGCGGGCTTGCCCCCGTCATGGAAGGGCGGCGCATTCTTGGAGCGCGCAATAACCGCCCGGATCTGCGCTTTCCCTTTCCGGAAAAATTCGCTGAACGCCTGACCGGCACGGTGATTGATCACCTCGAGCGCCGGGCGAAATATTTGCTCGCGCATCTGTCGAGCGGTGAAACCCTGTTGATGCATCTGGGCATGTCGGGTCGGTTTACGATCGAAGCCCCAAACGCGGCCGCGCGCGACATGGCCGCTTTTGTCTATGCGCCCGGCGGCAATCCCAAACATGACCATGCGGTGTTCGATATGGAGGGCGGGGCGCGCGTGATCTTCAATGATCCACGGCGCTTTGGCTTTATGGCGCTGTTTGCAACCAATGCGATGGCAGACCAGTCTTTCCTTTCAGGCTTGGGGCCTGAACCCCTGGGTAATGAGTTTTCTCCGGCCCATCTCGATGCGGCGCTGGCCGGCAAGAAAAGCCCGATCAAGATGGCCCTGCTGGATCAGCGTATCGTGGCGGGCCTTGGCAATATCTATGTTTGCGAGGCGCTGTGGCGGGCGGGCATTTCGCCGCGACGCATGGCGTCCAGTATACCCGGCAAGCGATCCGCGCGTCTGGTGCCGCATATCCGTGATGTTTTGAGCGAAGCGATTGAAGCCGGTGGTACAACCTTGCGTGACTTTGCGGCGACCGATGGCGCGCTTGGGTATTTCCAACACAGTTTTGCCGTTTACGGGCGCGAGAATGAAATTTGCAAGGCGGATGCATCGCATGGGTCTGTGCAGCGTATCGTACAGTCGGGACGCTCAACTTTTTTCTGTCCTTCGTGTCAGAGGTGAAGTGGCTTGGCGTTGACGATGTCCTGGGGTTTAATCCCTGACCTTTAAGGAGACAGGCTGATCGTGACCCGCATTCTCATTGCGCTTTTATCCTTCGCCACACTTGGTTTCGGCCAGGCCCATGGCGAACCGGTCATTTGGCGATTGTCAGATGCGGACACCGAAATCTATCTGTTTGGCACCATCCATGTACTGCCCGACGGCGTGAATTGGCGCACCGAGCAGATTGATGCCGCCATCAATGCTGCCGATGTGATTTACCTCGAAACTCCGGTCGATGAGGAAACCATGGCGGCTTTCATGCCGCAGGTCATGGAATGGGCGACCTTGCCCGAGGGCGAAAGCCTGCTCGCCATGTTGCCTGAAGAGGGCGCGACCCGGTTGCGCGATATCGCCAAGGCGGCCAATTACCCGATTGACGCGATTGACCAATACCAGCCCTGGTTCGTCTCCCTGATGATTGCCAATTTCGGCTTTGCGGCATCCGGGCAGACGGCAGAGAACGGCGTTGAGACCGGATTGGTTGAATCGGCCACATTCGGAAATACGCGCGCGGAGCTGGCCTATCTAGAAACGCCCGAGGATCAGATCCGGCCCATGGCCGAATTGCCGCGCAATGTGCAGCTGCGCATGTTGATGGACGCGCTGGTTCCCGAAGTGCGCAATCGCCCCACCGCCAACATTACCGAGCTTTGGCTGTCCGGAGATCAGCGTCAGATTGAAACAGCCGTCAATGGCGCAATCCGCGATTTGGCGCCGGCGCTCTATGATGTTGTTCTGGTTCGGCGCAACCTCAACTGGACCGGTCAGATTGAAGATTTACTCCATCAGGATGGCGTCTTCCTGATCGCAGCGGGTGCGGCGCATTTCCCCGGACCAGATGGCGTCGTGACAATGTTGCGCAATCGCGGGCATTATGTCGAAGGCCCGTAAGCCCGGTATTGTCGTAAGGGACAAATGCGTAAACAGTCCCGGATGAATTTTCCGGCGATGCGCCCTATTTTTGCCGTCAGCTTCAACAATCAGGACATGATCATGATCTCCAAATGGATTCGTCGCAGCACTCTGGCCCTTGCGGGCGCGGCTATTGTGTCAGCCCCGGCTTTGGCTGAGCCATCGATCTGGCGCATCAGCGATGCGGATTCAGAGATTTTTCTTTTTGGAACCGTGCACATATTGCGCGATGATGTTGAATGGCAATCAGATGACGTGATGGCCGCATTTGAAGCGTCCGATACGATCTATTTCGAAGCACCGGTCAATGATCCTGAACAGGCGGCCGGAATGGTCTCGCTGATCCAGCGATTTGGTTTGAATGCACCCGGATCGCCGCTGTCATCACAGCTGAGCGATGAAGGTAATGCACTTCTGGCGCGCATTGCCCCCCAAGTTGGCCTGAGCGCGCCCCTGATGGAGCCTTACCGCCCCTGGCTCGCCTCTATCACCATGACCGTCCAGTATATCAGCGCTCAGGGTTATGACCCGACATCCGGTGTCGAAGCCATTTTGTGGCCGATGGCCAGTGAGGCCGGCAAGGAGTTGGCTTATTTTGAAACCATTGAGGAGCAGCTCGGCTTTTTCGGGAATTTGCCGCAAGAGATTGAAGTTCAGATGCTCGAACAATCTCTGGAACAGTTTGAAGAAACAACCGGAATGCTCGATGGCCTTGTGACGGCCTGGGCCAATGGCGATCAGGAGACAATCGACCAGCTGATGAATGGCGATTTTCGCGAAGGGTCGCCGGAGGTTTATGATGTGATCATCGTGCAACGCAATGAACGTTGGGTCGACGACATCGTAGCGCTTCTGGACGGGTCCGGGACTGTCTTTGTCGCTGTCGGCGCCGGGCATTTGCCGGGCGAGGCCGGCGTGGTCAATCTGCGGCGGGAACGCGGAATTGAGGTTGAAAGCCGGTAATCTGCCAGACAGGGTGTTCACGATCCTGCGCTCAGGTCTCGTAAGTCCTCGACTCGGGCAAGGCCTTTGCGGTATAGCGCGCGCCCTGTGCTTCAAAAGCGGGTGTGATGCCCCATTCTCAAGCGGAGGCCGTTCGCGGCTTTGATATATGGCTTACAAGACAATTCAGGTGAAGACCGAAGGCCGCGTTGGCGTTGTTACGCTCGATCGCCCCGAAGCGCTCAATGCGCTGTGTGACGAGCTGACGACCGAATTGGCGGACGCGCTGGCCAAGTTCGAAAGCGATGACGGTATTGGTTGTGTCGTTCTGACGGGCTCGAAAAAAGCATTTGCCGCCGGTGCCGACATCAAGGAATTGCAATCACGCGATTTTGTCGGCCTGTATCTCAACGACCCGTTTGAAAAAACCTGGGAGGCGGTGGCCCGCTTTCGCAAGCCGATCATTGCCGCAGTTTCAGGGTATGCACTGGGCGGTGGCTGTGAGATCGCCATGATGTGTGATTTCATCATTGCCTCAACCAGCGCAAAATTTGGCCAACCGGAAATCAATCTGGGCGTTATGCCCGGCGCCGGCGGAACGCAGCGCTTGCCGCGCGCGGTTGGCAAGGCCAAGGCCATGGATTTGTGCCTGACGGGTCGCCACATGAATGCCGAAGAGGCCGAGCGAGTGGGTCTGGTCAGCCGGGTTGTTGCCGTTGACGAGCTTCTGGAAGTCACAATGGAGGCGGCTGACGCGATTGCGTCGAAATCCCTGCCTATTGCGATGATGACCAAGGAGGCGATCAACCGGTCCTTTGAAATTGGCCTGACAGAAGGTGTCCGTTTTGAGCGGCGTGTCTTCCAGTCGCAATTTGCCACCGAGGATCAAAGTGAAGGGATGGAGGCGTTTGCTGAAAAGCGCGCTGCTCACTTCAAGCACAAGTAAAACGGGCGCGCGCTTGACGCTTCGATTAGGGGAAGCTATACGCCGCCGCTCACGGATTTCGCCGGCTTGCCCGGCATTTTAAACACACGACGGAATATACAAGAATGGCCAACACGGCATCCGCGAAGAAAATGACCCGCAAGATTGCGCAACGCACTGCGGTCAACAAATCCCGCCGCTCGCGGGTACGCACCTTCCTGAAGAAGGTTGAAACCGCCATCGAGGCTGGTGACCAGGCTGTCGCGCGTACGGCGCTGACGAAGGCTGAATCAGAAATGATGCGCGCCGTTGGCAAGGGCATTTTTCACAAGAATACGGCGTCGCGCAAAGTCTCGCGCATGTCGACCCGCGTCAAGGCGATGGCCAGCTGATCTGACACGGATCCGCGCCTGATTTTGAGATGCTCGCAAGCCCAAGCTTGCGGGCATTTTCTTTGCCAATTTGTGTCCGGAAAACCGAGTCCGACGACCACTGCGGTCCGTTAAAAAAAAGTTAAAATGCCAACCCTCCGTCACTGTTTGCATTTTCTCGTGTCAAGCGAAGAATCACGGAAAATCCGGTCAGAGTCATATTGACCAGAGCGCTCCTGCGGGTAACTTAGGGTCCTCAACGGCGTTCATTCCCATGCGGAAGGTTTTCCGGAGGCGGAAGCGGTGTTATGCCCGCTTGGCCCGACAGGAAATTTGCGCCTAAAAACATAACGATAGCCCTGAAAACGGGGCAGAGATCAGGAGTCGCGGGGGCGATGGTGTCGAGACCAATTTTAGCCAACCAATCGGGACATTCAGCCGCCAATAATCCGAGCGTGGATGACGTTTGGCGCGAAGTGCGCGCGCGCCTTAAAGGTGAGTACGGACCGACTGTTTTTTCGTCAGAACTGGCCCGTTTGCGTGTCCGCGACGGCGATGGAAAATCTGTTGTTGTTGTCGCGCCAACCGCATTTTCGAAGGCCTGGGTTGAAGATCATGCCGGTGCGCGCATTCGGGCACTTTGGGCGAGCTTTGACGAGTCTGGTCGCAGCGTTCTGATCGAAGCGGAAAGCGCCAAGGAAGCGACCCGGGACGTGACCGGCAATGCCGCTGTCCTGCCGCGTCAAAAACCGTCTGAGCCGCTCAAGCCGGTTTCGCGTGCGCCCGATGGATTGGGTAAAGTTCGCAGGAGCGGCGACCGTTTTACCTTTGACACTTTTATGGTTGGTCCGTCGAACGAGCTGGCCGCTGCTGCTGCCCGCTCCGTTATCAATGCGTCGCCCTCGCCATTCAACCCGGCCTTTTTCTATGGCGATTATGGCGTCGGAAAAACACATCTTCTCAATGCGATTGCCCACGCGGTTGAATTGGGCAGTTCCAAGCGCAAGGCGCTGTATCTGACGGCTGAGGAATTTCTGTCGGGATTTGTATCTGCCATGCGGGCGCGCGATACGATTGCCTTCAAGGACTCGGTCCGAAATGTGGACGTTCTTTTGATTGACGATGTTCATTTCATTGCGGGCAAGCCGAAAACCGAAGACGAATTCCTGCACACGATTGCGTCCCTGATGGCCGATGACCGCCAGGTCATTCTCGCCTCGCACAGCGCGCCGGGCGATTTGCCGGTATGCGACCCACGACTGGCATCCTTGCTGCGCGGCGGTTTTGCCTGCCAGGTGATGAAGCCGGATCTCGATCTGCGCCGGAAAATTCTGGACTGCAAAATCGCGCAGGCCCGCGGGCATTACCCTGAGCTTGATGTGCCCGAAGCGGTGCGTGATTTCCTGGCCGCGCGCATCACAACCAGCGCTCGCGAGCTGGAAGGCGTCCTGAACAATGTTATCGCCCGGACCGCATTGATGGGCCGCGATGTGACGCTGGAAACCGTTGAAGACGCCCTGCGTGATCTTGCCATTACCGGCGAACGCAAGATTTCGGTCGATGATATTCAACGCGCTGTCGCCTTGCGCTTCAACGTCAAGGTCACCGACATGGTCTCAAAGCGTCGCAACAAGGCCATTGTCACGCCGCGGCATGTTGCGATGTATCTCGCCAAGACGATGACGACCCGGTCCCTGCCCGATATCGGACGCCGTTTTGGCGGGCGCGATCACTCAACGGTCATTCATGCCGTCAACAAGGTGACCGCTCTGCTCGAATCCGGCGACCCATTGAACGCCCAGGTCGATCGCATCATTCAGGACCTCAAAGGCTAGAAATCAAGTCCATGAATCTCGCATGACTGGTGAAGAAACATCCCGCTTGTAATCCGCGAAATTTGGCAGGCTGAACGGACTTCTTGCATCACGCAAAAATTCGTTATGCTAGGGTTTGCAAGACATGTGATTCACGGCGGCTGGACAAGTGGGCTGTGAAGCGCGAACTTCCTGCCCCAAGTCACCGCAATAACTGCTGTGACACAGCCGCAACAAGACGAATAGACGATCATGAAGCTGACAATCGAGCGCGCCGCCCTTCTTAAAGCCCTTGGACATGTGCAGGCTGTTGTGGAGCGCCGCAACACCATACCCATCCTGTCCAATGTCCTGATTACTGCCGGGTCCGATGGTGCCAGTTTTGCAGCGACCGATCTTGATATTGAAATCCAGGAAAGCGCCGATGCGAGCGTTGAACGCGAAGGCATGGCCACCGCGCCCGCGCATACGCTCTATGAAATCGCTCGCAAATTGCCGGATGGCGCAGACGTAACGCTCGAATTGGCTGGCGATGATCCACGGGTCAGCCTGAAAGCCGGGCGTTCGGTTTTCTCGCTCCCGTCCTTGCCGCCAGGCGATTTTCCGATGATGCCAACCGAAGACCTGCAGACGCGGTTTTCGATAGACGCCTCGGCGCTCGCCCGGATTATCGACAAGACACGATTTGCCATTTCAACGGAAGAAACCCGCTATTATCTCAACGGTATTCATATGCATGCCGCTGATGAGGGCGGTCGCAAGACCCTGCGCGCTGTCGCGACAGACGGTCACCGTTTGGCACTGGCCGAATGCAATCTACCCGATGGCGCTGCGTCCATGCCGGCCGTGATTGTCCCGCGCAAAACGGTCCAGGAAGCACGTCGCCTTCTCGAAGACGCCGATGACGAGATCGAAATGTCAGTGTCCGAAGGCAAGGTTCGCTTCAAGCTGGGCAGGGCGGTTCTGACGTCGAAACTCATCGATGGTGCATTCCCGGATTATGAGCGCGTTATTCCGCGCGACAACAAGAACACAATGACGGTCGAAAACAAGCGATTTGCCGAAGCGGTTGACCGTGTCGCGACAATCTCGATTGAAAAATCACGTTCAGTAAAACTGTCCGTCGATGGCGGCGTGTTGACGCTGGCTGTCAACAATCCGGAATCCGGGCAAGCGACGGAAGAACTTCAGGCTGATTACAGCCATGACCCGTTCACTATCGGCTTCAATGCACGTTACATTTTGGATGTCGCTTCGCAGATTGAAGGTGATGAAGCGCGATTGCATTTCGCCGATCCGGCATCGCCAACCCTGGTGACAGATTCCGGCGATGCTGACGCGCTTTATGTTCTGATGCCGCTGCGCGTCTAGGAGGCGCGCGGTGAAGGCCGCTCATATTACGCGGCTCAGACTGACCGATTTTCGTGGTTATGGCGCGCTTGATCTCGACGTCGATGCCCGGCCTGTTGTGATCTTTGGGTCCAATGGCGCGGGCAAGACAAACATACTCGAAGCCATTTCGTTTTTGTCTCCGGGCAAGGGCTTGCGCGGCGCTGATACCGTTGACGTCGTGCGCCATGACGCCAAGACCAGTGCGCCGGGCTGGGGTGTGTTTGCCGAAGCGTCCGGCGCGCGCGGCGCCCTGACCCTGGCCTCTGGAGCCACGATTGGGGCGCGTCGCGAAACCCGTCTGGACGGATCGCCGGCCTCTCGTACAGCTTTGGCGCGAGCTTTCCCGATGCTCGCCTTGCAACCGGAAGAAGACCGGTTGTTTGCCGGGCCACGCGCAGAACGACTCAAGTTTTTTGATGGCCTGGTCAGCGCTGCAGAGCCGAGCCATGGCGACGCGCTGAATGCCTATGACAAGCTGCGCCGCCAACGCCAGCGCGTGCTGGAAAACAATCGCGCTGATCCAACCTGGCTGGACGCCATTGAAACTGACATGGCCGCGCACGGCGTGGCGATTGCGGCCCTGCGTCTTGACGCGCTGGCCCGGCTTCAGGGCGAAATCGATGCGGCGGCTGACGGGGCCTTTCCCAAGGCGGCCCTGTCGCTCGACGGGGCGACGGAATCCGATTTGGCCACCGGTTTGGGCGCAGGCGATGCCGAAGATGCACTGGCCGGGCGATTGATGACAGGACGGGATCGCGATAGCGCGTCCGGCCGCTCGCTTAGCCAGGGTCCGCACCGAACAGATTTGACTGCGCGCCATACCGGCAAGGACCGCCCGGCGGGTGAATGCTCAACCGGTGAACAAAAGGCGCTGGTGGTCCGAGTGGCGCTGGCACAGGCACGGGTCCTGGCGCGGACTGTCGGCGCAGCCCCCTTGCTTTTGCTGGATGAGGCTTGCGCCCATCTTGATGCCGAACGCCGCGCAGGCTTGGCTGAAGCGATCACCGATCTGGGCGCACAAGCCTGGCTTACCGGTGTCGAGCGCGGCTTGTTTGACGCATTTGACGGCAAGGCCCAGATGTTTGAAGTCGCTGATGCCAAGGTCGTCAACGTTTAAACCGCGAGAGCGGCTTCATCGGATCGGGCGCTGTCCTGGTCTTCAAATCGATCAGACCAGGCAATCATGAAGCCGGCTGCGCTATCGACAACGATATGCAGGATGATCACCGGCCAGAGCGAACCGCCGATGACGAATATCGTGGCCATGATGACTGAAATTGGCAGTATCCGCATCATTCCATCAATGCCCTGATAAATATGCGCCAGGATAAACAGCAGTGTTGTGGCTATCGCCGCGACCCAGATGGGCATGAACATCGCCATCACACCAATCAGAAATCCACGAAAGATGATCTCCTCATTGATCCCGGCGGTAACGGACAAAAGCTGAAAGCCGAGATGTTCGCGAGGAGTCGTAGGCCGGACCAGGTCAATATCGCTGCCCTCGGTAACCTGTCTGCGAAAAGCGACCCGCCCGGAGCGAGTCCAGCGAACACTGATCAGTGAATAGGCGACATAAATCAGGCAAAGGGCAAGGCCGCCCCATGCGACCCAGCTTCTCCAGCCTGGAATGGTTTCCTGAAACCCGAGTTCACCAAGGCCGCGCCCGGACAACAACCAGCAGGCTACGCTGAGCATACCGGTGATCCACAGAAAACGCCCCGTCTCCCGATAGATTTTGAAATGAACCTGCTCAGCGTCACCAGCCGCCAGCTCGGCTTTGAGTTGCCGATCCCTGAAAGGCCCCCGGACCAAGAAAAGCGCAATGATGGCAACCGGGATCAGTAAAAACATGTCTGGTGTTAACGAGAATTCCATGAGAGTCGTCCTTCCTTGAAGCTTGCGGTCCGAATGATCGGCAGGTATCGCCAAGTAGCGTTATGTGTTATATTCGAATCCGAATTCGTATTCACATTTAGGAGATCGAAAGTGAATCGTCAAGGCGTGAAACCGGCTGCGCAGTCCCGTTCGAAGAAGTCACGGGACAAGCTGGTCGCTGCTTTGGAGCACCTTCTCCACGAAAAGTCGTTTGAAGACATAACGATCGCTGAAATCGCCAAAGAAGCAGGATTGTCGGTCGGTGCGGTCTATGGCCGTTTTGAAAACAAGGACGCCTTTATCCCGGTCATCTTTGATCTTTACAAAGCGCGCCAGGAAGCTTTTGCGAATTCACCGGACGCCCGGTATATGCCGGACAAGGAGGCCGGGTTGCGAACGGCCTTGCGCACAATCACAAAAATGGCGTGGAGCTTCCTCAAGCAGGAAATCCATTTGACGCGCGCCACCCATCTTTACGCAAGACTTCGCCCTGATCTGATCGGGGATGAGTGGGACGAAATGCTGGAAGCCGGCGTCGCGTCCTACAGAGCTATCGTTGATTTCTTTGCCGATGAGATCAAACGCACCGACCCGGACGAGGCCGCGCGCATGTTGGGCTATACACTCAGTACACTGGCCATTGAACGCGGGCTTTATCCGACGGAAGGCGCTGCGGCGGCTCTGAAAATGGATGATGCCCGTTTTACCGATGCCATGGCGGACGCCATGTATGGCTATCTGACGGTTGCGGATACATGACCCGAGTGTGGGCCAGCATGGCTACGGCGTGCAGCTTGCTCGCCTGCAGCGCGGCACAGTCCGACCAGACGCTGTTGTTTAATGGCGTCATTCATACCATCGATCCTGATGCCCCCTTTGCTGAAGCGGTGTTGATCGCCAATGGCGAGATCGTTGCGGTCGGTAATAATGACGACTTGGCCGCACGCGCGGACACGCATGCCTATCGTGTAGATATCGAAGGAATGGCCGTTCTACCGGGCTTTCAGGACATCCATCTTCATGCGCTGGAAGCGGGCTTGAATGACTCGCTCTGTTTTC
>CAXBKM010000005.1:0-17915 GCA_963976265.1 uncultured Maricaulaceae bacterium | reverse complement strand
TACCAGACCCTTCTGGCCGCGCGCTGCAACGCTCAAGGATGTCCAGGCATTGGCAAAGCGGGTGGGATCAGGGTTCGCCAAAGCCACATCAAACAGGGCTTTGTTGGCCTGACGATTCGGGACACCTGCGGCCAGCATGGCGTTGCGAGCTTGAGCCAGCCTGTCCTGAGCCGTGTCGGGCGTTTCGCCCTGTGCGGCCATAATCGCGGCATAGGCTTCTTCGGGTTGCGCTTCGCGCCTCCACCAGGGGGCAGCGATGGCTTCGAGGATATCGAAGAACATATCCGCATGGCCGCCATTGCCGTCTGCGGCGACCAGCGTCAGGGCTGCGCCGGCACCATCACAGGAAAGGCTTCGTCCGCCGCGTTCCTTGCGGCGTGTTTTCAAGGCGCTGCGAGCCTGCACAAATGAGCCCGCATCGCGGTTCACAGCCGCCAGAACCGTCCCATAGACCAGGCGCATGGACTTTGTTGGATAGGTCCATCGCGATACGCTGGCATCCAGGGCATCGCGTTCACGCAGGGCGCGTCGCACGGTCGTGGGAACATCGGATTCAGCATCCAGAGCCGCTGCAGCGGAAAATCGCGCAGACATGCGTTCGGATTTTCTGGAAGCCTCTGAAAACGCTGTTTCCAGGGCGTGATAACGCTCAATCACGGTGTGACCCATGATACCCTCCCTCGCATTATACGCCCCCCAGCGCCGGGCAGCATAATGGCGATTGAGGCGAGTTAGGGGCAGAGGGATCATTCAATGCCCCATTCCCCCCTATAAATTCTCTAGGTGAATCCAAGAAGCGGTGGGGACTATTGGCCTCCAGCTGCGCCCTCTAGTGTAGTCCGACATGTCTGTGCACACATCTCTCCCCTCGCGCTTCGAGCGCTGGTTTGCCGCCAGGGGCTGGCAAATTCGCGACCATCAATTGGAGATGCTGGCCGCAGCGCGCGCCGGTGAGGACGCCTTGCTGATCGCGCCCACAGGCGGTGGCAAGACGCTGGGTGGGTTTTTGCCCAGCCTTGTCGATCTGGCAGACACGATCTCGAATACCGGCGCAGCCCGTCCATATGCGCTGCACACGCTCTACCTCTCTCCGCTCAAGGCATTGTCGGTCGATGTGGCCCGCAATCTGACCATTCCCGCCGAAGAGATGGAGCTGGGCGTCCGCATCGAAACGCGAACCGGCGATACACCCGCATCCAAGAAAAAGCGCCAGCGCGAAAGACCGCCGGATATTCTGCTGACGACGCCAGAGCAATTGGCGCTGTTTGTCGCATCACCCAATGCGGCGCGGTATTTTTGCGATCTGAAACGGATCATCATTGATGAAATCCACGCATTGGCTCCGCAAAAGCGCGGCGACCTTCTCAGTCTGGGTTTGGCGAGTTTGAACCAGTGGGCGCCGCAGGCATGCCGCGCTGGCCTGTCCGCAACGGTCGCTGATGAAGGGGGTCTGGCGCGATGGCTGGTCCCGCAAACGGGCAAGGACAAAGCACGTTTCGCGCGCATAATTCATGGGCGTCCGGGTCCGCGGCCGGAGATCGAAATTCTTGACAGTGCAGAGCGCATTCCCTGGGCTGGGCATTCCGGGCGACACGCCTTTGGCGAGGTCTATGCGCGCATCAAGACGTCGAAAATGGTGCTCATCTTTGTCAATACACGCGCCCAGGCTGAATACACGTTCCAGGAATTATGGCGCATGAATGAGGATGGACTTGCGATAGCACTGCACCATGGCTCGCTCGCGCCGGAACAGCGCCGCAAGGTCGAAGCGGCCATGGCCGCGGGGCGTATCAAGGCGGTGGTGTGTACCTCCACGCTCGACCTCGGAATTGATTGGGGCGATGTCGATCTGGTGATCCAGATGGGCGCGCCGAAGGGTTCAGCGCGATTGATCCAGAGATTGGGGCGGTCCAATCATCGGCTCGATGAACCATCACGAGCATTGCTCGCTCCGACCAATCGGTTTGAACATCTTGAATGTCAGGCTGCATCTGAAGCGGTCGCGCAGAACCAGCTGGATGGTGAACCACTTACCGCAGGCAGTCTGGACGTGCTGGCCCAGCACATTATGGGGCGAGCATGCGGCGAGGCCGTTGATGCGGACTCGCTGTACGGCGAGATCGGCCATGCTGCGCCCTATGCGGACTTAAGCCGCACAGATTTCGATCGCGTGCTGGATCTGGCAGCGACCGGTGGCTACGCACTGGCGAGCTATGATCGCTTTCGGCGCATGATCAAGGGCAAGGACGGGCTCTGGCGTGCGCGTGATGCCCGCACCGCGCAGCGCCACCGGATGAATGTCGGCACGATTGTCGAATCTGAAATGGTTCATGTACGCCTTGGCGGCAAGCGCATGGGGCGTCGGCTCGGTCAGATTGAAGCGTGGTTCATCGAGCAGTTAACGCCCGGCGACACCTTCCTCTTCGCCGGACAGGTCCTGCGTTTTGACGCCATGTCGGAAAGCGACGCCATCGTCAGTCGAACCAGTGATGACACCCCAAAAATCCCATCCTATCAGGGCGGGAAATTTCCGCTTTCGACTTATCTGGCAGCGCGTGTGCGCGAGATCACGCATGATCGCAAAGAATGGCCCAAACTGCCGACGCAGGTGCGTGATTGGCTGGAGCTTCAGGGACAGGTTTCGCGCCTTCCGCAAGCCAATGAATTGCTCGTTGAGACCTTCCCGAGGGCGGCCCGCTATTATCTGGTTTGCTATCCCTTTGAGGGGCGCCTGGCGCATCAGACGCTCGGCATGTTGCTGACCCGGCGGCTCGAACGCATGCATATGCGTCCGATGGGTTTTGTCGCCAATGAGTACGCGCTCGCAGTCTGGGGATTGCGCGATCTATCCGGCGTCAATATGGACGCCCTGTTTGACGACGACATGCTGGGCGATGATCTTGATGCCTGGCTTGCCGAAAGCCCGCTAATGAAGCGGACCTTCAAGATTTGCGCGATTATCGCCGGCCTGATCGAGCGTCGCTTTCCCGGCCATGAGAAAACCGCCCGTCAGGTAACGTTTTCGACCGATTTGATTTATGACGTTCTGCGTCAGCATGACGCCAACCATGTTCTGTTGCAGGCGGCCCGCGACGATGCGGCGACGGGATTGATGGATGTCCGGCGACTGGGACAGGCCCTGACCCGGATCAAGGGCCATATCGTGACCGAGCACCTGACACGTATTTCGCCATTGGCCCTGCCGGTCATGCTGGAGATCGGCAAGGAACCGGTTTATGGCGAAGGCCATGAAAGTATTCTGGCCGATGTGTCAGATGATCTGATCAGCGAGGCGATGAAGCCGTGATACAGGCGGGTTCCAATAAGGTTGCAAGCCCGTGGTCGCTTCATGGTGTTGCCGTCATACCTGATCCGAGCGCCGCGTTATTCCTGCCTGCTGAAAAAGCCTTGATCGTCGCGGATTTGCATTTTGAAAAAGGCTCCGCCTACGCGCAGCACGGACAGATGCTGCCGCCCTATGATACGGGTGAGACGCTAAAACGTTTGGCTCAGGCCATTCAGCGATATCAGCCCGAATGCGTGATTGCGCTGGGAGATTCTTTCCATGATCTGCGTGCGGACGGGCGCATGGCTGAACGCGACGCAGAAACGTTGACCTCGCTCGTTCAATCAATGCCTGACTGGGTCTGGATAGAGGGCAATCATGACCCGGTCCCGCCCCCTCGTTTTGGGGGCAGGGTTTTGCCGAGCCTGCAACTTGGTCCGCTCACCCTGCGCCACGAGCCGAGGAACGGTCAGGTCCGGGGTGAAATCGCCGGCCATCTACACCCCTGCGCCAAAGTGCGCGGCAAGGGGCGGTCGGTGCGTGCCCGCTGTTTTGCGACGGATGGCGCACGCATGGTGATGCCAGCTTTTGGCGCGTTTACGGGCGGTTTGAATGTTTGCGATCCGGCGTTTTCCCAGATCTTCCTAGCACGCCCGGATGCCTGGATAATCGGCACACAGGATATTTATGCCGTCAGCAGTCGGCGTCTCGCGCCGCAGTCATGACCCGTACCCAGCTTGGTTAAACCTTGTTTAAGGCTGCGCAGCCATGTTGGGCGCCGATCTGCCTACGAAACCAAGGAGCCTGAACCATGGCCAATATTTTGCTCGTCGAGGATGACGACGGCGATGCCATGCTCACCGAAGGGCGCTTGAAAGAAGCCGATGGCAAGGTCGATGTCTGGCGCGCCCATGATGGCGCTGACGCGCTGGCCATGCTCGATAATGGTGACTTCACGCCAGACCTGATCCTTCTGGATATCAATATGCCGGGTATGGATGGGCATGAAACACTCGCCAAACTTCGCGCAGACGCGCGATTTTCCAAGACGCCGATCGTAATCTTGACAACCTCTTCGAGCCGTCGCGACATCAAACGCGCCTACGAATCCTGCGCCAATGCCTATGTCATGAAGCCGGTCACACTGGATGCGTTCCGCGATACCGTTGGAACGATCAAGAAATTCTGGACCCAGACGGCCTTTTTGCCTGGAGCGGTCGTGAATGGCTGAAGGCCGCGTCACGGGCGAACATGGCCCGAGTGATATTTTGCGTCTGACCGAACGGTTTGGGCGTATCGGGTTTTGGCGCGTCGATGTGCCCAATGAAGTCGTTTACTGGTCTGATGAAGTCTTCCGGATTCACGATGTTGATCCGGAAGATGGCGAGCCGGCACTGGCCGACGCCATTAATTTCTATGCGCCTGAAGTCGCACCCGTCGTGCAGGCGGCCGTGGCGGCATCTGCCAGCACAGGCGAGCCCTTCGAACTCGAAGACGCCCGAATTATCAGTGCGACGGGCGTCGAGCGCTATGTTTACTCCAAGGGCGAATGCCGCACCGATGATGACGGCAATACGGTAGAGATTTACGGCATTTTTCAGGATGTAACGGAGCAGGTCCTGAGTCGGCGCAACATGGCGATTTCCAAGGCGCGGCTTGAACTCGTGGTGCAGGCCGGGCTTGGTGTGTGGGAATATGATGTTGCCACGCGCACCATTCTCGTCTCGCCTGAATTGTCGAAGATTTTGGGCCGCGAAACGGATACGCCGATTTCGGTCTCTCTGGATGATTTTCTTGGCGGCATTCCCGAGCCTGACCGCGTTGGCGTCCTTAAAGCGCTGGCGGCGCAAATTGACGATGATACGCCCTATCTCATAGAGCACCGTGCAATCGGGGCAGGCGGCAAGACCATCTGGCTGCGCTCTCGCGGCATTGCCGAGCGCGACAGTCAGGGCAAGGCCATTCGCGTGGCTGGCTCAGTTGAGGATATCACCCCAATTCGTGAGGCGACGGACGCTGCGCTGGAAGCCAATAGTCGTTTCAACCTGGCCGTAACGGGCGCTTCGGTCGGCGTCTGGGAGGTCGCGCTACCCAGTGGCGATATGTATGTCTCCGACCGATTGAAGAAAATTGTCGGTGCCCCGGTGCTGCCCAGCACGCAGGAGGGCCGCTTTGTCTGGAAATTGGAAACCTTCCTGTCCAATATCCACCCGGCCGACCAGGCGGCCATGCGCAAGGCAATTGACCGCCACCTGAAAGGCCGCGTTCCCTTCAAGCAGGAATATCGCTTCAAACACACCGCGACCCAGCAATATGTCCATGTCCTGATACGAGGGCAGGCCGAATGGGACGATAAGGGCGAGCCGATCCGTATGGCCGGGTCACTGGAAGATATTTCGCAGCGCGTCGCCCATCTCGAAGCCCTGCGCCAGAGCGAACAACGCTTTAAGCTGGCTGCTGAAGGCGCGTCAGTTGGAATTTGGGACTGGCTCGACGTCAATCGAAGCGAGGAATACTGGTCTCCGAATTTCTATAGCCTGCTTGGTTATGACTATCGCGATCTGACGCCATCGATTGAGACGTTCCAATCGCTTCTCCATCCCGACGACGTCGAACATACCTTTGCGGCTGTCACGGCCCATTTCGAGAGCGACAAGCCCTTCAAGGTGGAATACCGGTTACGCCACAAGACCGAGGGCTATCGCTGGTTTCTCGGCACGGCGCAGGCTGCCTTTGATGCGGATGGCAAGCCGACCCGCATGGTCGGGTCAATACAGGATATTCACGAGCGCAAGACCGCTGAAGACAAGTTGCGCAAGGCCAATAGCGATCTCGACCAGTTTGCCTCGGTTGCATCACATGACCTGCAGGAGCCCTTGCGCAAAGTGGCACAATTCTCGGCGCTTCTCGAACGCGATTATGGGGATCGCCTGGACGGTGATGGTGTTCTCTATTTGGGCTTCCTGATGGATGGGGCCCAGCGCATGAGCCGGATGGTGAAAGACCTGCTGACCTATTCACGCATGGGAGATGCGGCGCTGAATGTGAATCCGGTGGCACTCGAAAACATTATGGCTGAGGTCATTGATGATTTGTCCGAAGTCATTCGGGAATCGGGTGCGGAAATTATACTCACGCCGAATGCGCCGGATATTCCTGCGGATCCTGAATTATTGCGTCGTTTGCTGCAAAATCTTGTGGCAAATGGCATCAAGTACAATGGCAGTGATACGCCCCGCATAACCGTAAGCGCGGTCCAATCAACCAGCGCGGTGCATATTACGGTTCAGGACAACGGGATTGGCTTTGATCCCAAACAAGCCGACAGGATTTTCGAAATTTTCCGTCGCCTGCATCGCCGGGAAGAATATTCGGGGTCAGGTCTTGGTTTGGCAATCTGCAAGCGGATCGTAGAAATGCATGACGGTAAGATCTGGGCAGAAAGTGAGCCCGGACAAGGCGCGGTCTTCCATATCAATTTGCCGATCCGGGAGCCTGTTGTGCAGGCTTCAGTCGCGTAAGCGCCGCAAGGTCACAATCATGAGATGGTCGGTATCGACGCCGCGAAACGGGTCGATCTTTGCCTCATAACGCGTGCTCGTACCGCCGCTACGGTTGGCAATATCGACAACCAGACCTGATGGCATGGCGCCGCGCTGTGACAGGGCGTTCTTCAGATCGTCGATCCAGTCCTGTTCAAGCAAGGTCCAACCGGCATCATTGGCCCAATGTGCTTTGGCGTTTTCATCGATGACGATCACGGCATCCGAGATGGAATTGAGGAGATTTTCCAGTTGCAGGGCATCATCCCTGACCGGTTGATCTGTCCTGGTCTCGGCAGGCTTGGCCGCGTGCTTTTCGACAAGCGCCGTCAACCGTTCGGTCGTCAACATATTCTTGTTTTCATAGCCGAGCGAGGGATGTCGATCGAGTGCGCTGGAAACGCTGTCGCGATTCATCCCGGTCATTAATATGATCGGCGCACGGCTACATCGACGCAGGGCGACGACATCAAATTTGATGGCAACGGCATCCGGCAATTCAACGTCCAAGAAGATCAAATCGACAGAATGCTTACGGAGAAATCGAAGCGCCTCATGTAGCCGATCAACATGGTGTAGATGAATGTCAGGTGTCGACGATTTCGGGATCAGTGCGCGAAGCAGCTGTGCATCGCCCAAATCATCCTCCACGTGAAGGATTTTGAAACTGTCAGCGGTTAGGGTCCGCGCTGGATCGGCCATGGTCGTCCTCAAATGACATGAATGAGCCTTCATGATTCGTCACATTAAGTCAAAGGTTTAAGATAAAAGGACTATTTGGGTGTTGGACAAAAGTTACAAAAATTCAGACTGGAAAACGGTGCTGCTTGTCGAAGATGATGATGGCGATGCCTTCCTCGCGGGGCAGGCGTTCAAGCGATTTGATCGCGAGATTGATCTCGTTCGCGTCACCGGTGGTCAGGATGCGATCCAGTATATGCGCGGCGGCGGCGTCTATGAAAACCGTATTGAGCCCAATTGCATTTTGCTGGATTTGGAGATGGCCAATGGCGATGGCGTCTGGACTCTGCAAAGGCTGGCTGAACGAAAGGGTCGCGAAATTCCGGTCATCGTTCTCAGCGGTGAAGCCCATCGTATTGAAGCGACGCGCGATTATGGCTTTGTGGTGTGTGCGGTCGAAAAGCCGCAAACCCAGGATGCCTATGAGGAATTGCTGCGTGTTGTGGGTCGCCTGGTTCGCGCGGCCTGCGCGGTTGCGGCCTAGCGGCGGCTGAAGATCGCGGCGGCACCCCAGCCGAACAGCAAAGCCAGAGCGACGGCAACAAGGCCATAGAGCATGGAGTGCTCATAGGCGAAATTATAGATGATGCGTTCCAGCCCGGCCTTGTGAACATCAAGGCCGATGGAGCGCAGAGCAACGGGCTGCCCATTCCTGAACAGATAGACATCGGCGGTGTATTCACCGACCGGTGTGCTGGGGGGCAGGGCGACCACTGCGCGAAACAGGCCACCATCGATGATGTCAACGCCTTCGCTGGTCTCTGAAAACAGGGATTCGTTGCGGCGCATGCGCGCAATTGCGCCGCGGTAATCGGCTATTTCTTCGCCAATTTCGCTGACCGTCACTTCGACCCCAAAACGCACTTCCTGCCTTTCGGTTTCAGGCGCACTCAAGCGCAAGTGATCCAGACCAATGCCGCTGCGCCGGAGCGCCGTGAATGCGCCGATATCGGTCAGAGGGCGGGTCGAGGCGACCGTGTAGTAGCCCGGGACATCTTCAAATCTGACCGGCGCGCGATTGACCCAGATACCGAAAGTGCGAGCCTTGCGCATCACACGCAAATCCTGCGCAGGTCCGCGCACCACAACGACGATGTCATCGCCATCTTCCAGACCGCGAACTGCGCCATACAGAATGAGTTCCGCTCCGGCGAAATTCGATCGGATTTCAACGGTTTCCTGTGTCAGGGCGGCGACGATGCCCGGCCCTTCGTCGGCGATGGGGATATCCGCCGATTGCAGGGCCAACGCCGCAAATATGGTAGAAACGAAGCTCAATGCCCCGTGCCCCCGACCGGGAGGATCGCGAAGAGATCGGTAGGCGTTGCGACCAGATCCCAGCCCAGCTTGGCGCAAACGGCCAGAACCATAAAGGCGAGCGCGGCCCGCAGATTTTCGGCGCTGACCCGGCGCCCCGCGCGTGCACCCAGCTGCGCACCAATCACACCGCCGACGATAAGCGACAGGGCCAGAACAACATCAACGGTCTGGTTTTGCGAAGCCTGCAGGAAGGTGGTCAGGGCTGTAACAAAGAGGATTTGAAACAGCGACGTTCCCACGACGACATTGGTCGGCATGCGCAAGACATATATCATCGCCGGCACCATGACGAAGCCGCCGCCAACACCCATAATGGCGGCCAGCGTCCCGACGAAAAAGCCGATAACGATGGGTGGAATAACGGACAGATAAAGTCCCGATTTGGGGAAGCGCATTTTAAACGGGAGCGTATCGATCCAGGTTCGCTTGCGATGTCGGGAGATTGGCGGCCCACCTGCGGTACTGGCCTGCCTGCGGCGCCAGATGGCCGATACGCTTTCTATAAACATCAGCCCGCCAACTATGCCCAGAAAGCCGACATAGCAAAGCGAGATGATCAAATCGATCTGACCGAGCCCGCGCAGTATCGCGAATAACTGGACACCGAATATGGAGCCGCTGGCCCCCCCGACCAGCAGCAGGAGCCCCATTTTGATATCAAGCGTCCCGCGCCGCCAATGTGCCAGGGCGCCTGACGAAGACGATGCGACGATCTGGTTGGCTTCGGTCGAGACGGCGACGGCAGGCGGAATGCCGATAAACATCAGGAGCGGTGTCATCAGAAAGCCGCCACCAACACCGAACATGCCAGAAAGGAAACCAACGCCCGCACCCAATCCCAGCAATAAGAGCAGGTTTACGGAGATCTCGGCGATGGGCAGATATATCTGCATCGCGCGCTACCGATCAGCGTGGTGTCGAACGCTCGAGGCGGTCGATCAGGGTCGCGTCAATTCGCCCATTCGGGCTCAATCCGTTTTCAGCCTGGAAGGCCAATACGGCCTGCCGGGTTGATGGGCCGGGTTGCCCATCGACAGGGCCTGGTTCGTAACCGAGTGAAGTCAGCAGGCTTTGAGCCCGTGAAATTAATGGGTTTGACCCAGCGAATTCCTGACCCCATGCGCGCGGTGCGTAATCGCCATTAACTTCTGCGTCGAGTGGACGCGGCGTGAAGCCGGCGATAATCGCATCGGCTTGGGCCTGCGTTTCCGGATCAAGCGAAGCGGCAACCGTCGCGGCGCGCGTGCGTGACGCACTATCTCCGCCTGCAGCAGCAATGGAGTACCATGCGTAGGCATCGCCCGGGCTTTGTGGTATTCCGAGGCCTTGCTCAAAAAGCAGTGCGAGATTGAATTGTGAATCGCCAAGGCCGAGGAGAGACGCTTCTTCAAACCAGCGCGCGGCTTCCGCATAGTCCTGCGGCGCGCCGGACCCGGTCGCAAACATGATGCCCAGATTGTGCATGGCCCGGCGGTGGCCAGCTTCGGCGGCCTGCTGCGTCCAGCGGCGCGCAGCTTCGAGGTCAGCCGTCACGCCTTCTCCGCGTTCCAGAAGTTTCGAATAGCGGTATTGCGCGGCTGGCACGCCCTGTTCTGCTGCACGGCGGATGAGTACGGCTGCGCCGTCTGCATCGCCGGAAGCGAGGCGTTCCATGCCCAGCAAATAGCGCGCGACAGGATCGCCCGCTGCGGCAGCATCCTGAATTGTTGCGGCCCGGGTTGGCTGGCCTGTATCCAGGGATGCAAGCTGATTCGGCGGCGCGTCATTGAGGTTTGCTGTCTGAACCGGCTCTACAGGTGGATCGACAATCGTCTCGGGAATTATCTCCGGATCAGCGGCAGGCGTCGTCACCTCAGCTTGCGTCTCTCCGGATGGCGGGGGCGTGGTCTCAGCAGCAGAATTCGTCTCCGCCAGAGCCGGCTGCGTCGGCGCATCAACGCTGGGTCCAAGCGCAGATTCCATCGTGGCTGTATCAATGGCCTCTGCCGGTTCCCCGCCGCTTGTCATGCCGTCATAAATCAATACGCCAGCGGCCATCGCAATTGCGACAAACCCCAGCACGCTCATCGCGATGACAAGCGATTTGCCGCGTCCACCACCGGGTTGCGGCGTCGCATAGGCTGGATGATCAACCTGAGCGCCGGTACGGCGGCGCGCTTCTGCCAGGAAATCAGCATCTGCCGTCGCCCCGATACGCGCAGGACGGCGGGGTTCGGCGGCTGCGGGCCGTGTTGGTGCTTCAGGCTCGGGACGCGGACGTCGCTGGCGCGCCTGTTGTTGTGGCTGGCGCGCTTGCGGCTGCGGTGTTTCCGAATATTGACGCTCAGGGCGTGCTTGCGGCGTCGAATACGCGGCGCTCACATCTTCCGACACGATAAAGGGGTCAGCCTCATCATCGGCTGCACCGGGCGGCGTTTCGGCTTCGGGTGGAGGCGACAGCGGCGTATCAAAGTCCGGCAGGGCGGGTTCCGACGCAGGCGCAGATTCTGCCTCGACCTCCGCCTCAGCTTCGGTATTGCGTGTTTCAATGGCCTCAAGACGATCCGCAAGCGCATTCATCGCGCGTTGAACCGGCGACAGCGCCTCTTCTGTTTCGGAACGCGCTGCGTTCAGGCGGTCATGAACTCCGGCCAGAGCCGTTTCTATACGCGCAACGGTCCGCTCTTCAGACTGTTGCAGGCGTGTCGCCAATTCATCTTCGCGATTAGGGGTCTGGTCTTTGAGTTGCTCAACCGAAACGGCCAGGCGTTCTGTCGCGGCTTCGACGGCCTGGGCTGAACGCGCTTCGGATTGCTGAACACGTTCGATAAGTGTCTGGCCAAGCCGTTCGACCTCTTCGCTGATGCGTCTGACGGAGGACTTGTTTTCATCGCGCACGGCGTCGAGGCGCCGATCCATGTCGCGCTCAAGCCGGGCATCCTTGACCGTGCCGTCCGATTTGCGTTCAAGATCGCGGAAACGATCATCGAAAACACGCGCCAATCGGGTGATTTCCTCGCCGATCCGCGACAGGGCTTGAGAGTGACCGTCTTCGGCCGTTGCAATCCGGCGTTCAGCGGCTTTCAGGGTTTGCTCCAACCGATCAACACGCGCACTTGAGGCGGCGCTTTCCAGCTCTTTCGTCAGCTGGGACCGTGTTTGGGCAACAACCCGTGCCAAATCGTCGGAGAGCTCATCAAAACGGCGATCGAAATCACCGCCACTGCTGGAATTGGACAATGCGCGCGATTCCATGGCACGCAGTCGCGCATCCAGCCGGGCGACAGAATCGTCGAGCGCACCGGCGGCATCATTGGTCAGGTTTTCTGCCGCATCGACGCGATGGCGCAAGCGTTCCAGCGCACCGTGCAATCCATAAAGCGCTTCACCGGTTCGCCGGTCGCGGGTCTTTGTTGCGTGAAGCCCCTCATCGGCGCTGCGGGCCCGCCTTTCAATATCGGCGAGACGTTCGGTCAGGGTTCGCGTTGCGCCTTCAGCAGCCTCTGCCGCGCGCTTGGCGAGGGCTTCGGTTTGGTCGAGCCGGGCCTCTGTCTCGGTTTCCGTCTCATAAAGCCGCCCGGCGAGGCGACCGAAGGCGGTTTCAAACGCCTTGACCGTTTCGGGTGACATCGCCGGCTCTGCCTCTTCCAGCGATTTGACCCGCTGGGCGAGGGTTTCGGCAGATTGCTGTGCGCGTTCCACGGCAATTCGTGTGCGCTCGGCATCGGATGAAAACTCGCCATGCCGGGTTTCAAGCTTGCGCGCTAGCGCGGCTACAGACTGGCCAACATCTGTCATCGTAGCGGCAGAACGTTCTTCCGATGTTTCAATGCGTTCAGCGAGCCGATCGACGACATTGCGCAGGGCATCATCAGAGTCGGACGTCGCCTGTCCGCCAAAACCGGGAAAATTTTCGAGATTGCGTTCCCAACTCGGCGTGTCGGGGTCTGCGCTGGGACTATCGTCAAGAATGACGCTGTTGAGCCATTCGCCGAGAGTCTTGCCTTCGCGCCGTGCGGCCGATTTTGCACGCGAGCGTGCGCGAGGATCAATTCCTTTCACGCTCCACGGTGCACCGGACGACATTCGAATCACGCTCCCCACTTTTGTCAAACCGTACCCAGCCGTTAATTTAGTGTAAACCGGCCAGCGAGCCCCAACATCTTGTGTTTCCACAGCAGAATGCCCGCCGCCCAACACCCGGACGGATATATTCAATCGTTAATGACGGGTGAGCCGGTTAACGCTCGGTAAAGCAAGCTTACTGAGGCAGGAAAAAATCAGGTGCCAATTGGCGCAACCGGTCTTCCAGAATGTAGGATTGTGCCAGCAGGCGATGATAGGGTTCGCCGTCGACAACGCGCCCGACGTCAAACGCAGCCCAACCGGCATGGCGTTCGCCGGTCGTCAGCCAGGCTTGCCCCAGATGCCAATATGTGGCGGCTGCGGCTGGATCGTTTTCAATGGCGGTCACCAGCATCTCGAACGGGTTGGCTTCCTCGGGTGGTTCTCCGCCGGATGCGACCCAGGCAATAATTTCATTGCCGGCAATGATGTTGGCGGAGGCGCCCGCATAACCGCCCAGATCAAGAAACGGCTCGACAGCTTCATAGGCCAGTTGATGATCCCCCGATGCGATGGCGGTAATGCCTGCGAACAAGCGTTCAAAGCTGGCCGTGCCCAAGCCGGCAGCCACGATTTGATTGATGGCATTACAACTGGGTCGGTCCAGCGTTCGTTGCGAACACAAGCCGACATGAGCGCTGTCCTGATAGGCCGCCAGAAAAGCCGCTGTAAGATTCCCCGCAGACCGGTAGGCTTCGACCTCATCCATCAAGGCCTCTGTATGTTCGTCCGGGTTTGAGTCCATCGTCGACATTGCGGCGGCAATCACGCGATCGATCTGGTCCTCAGGTCCAGGAAAGACAGTCGACAGATTGGCCGGGAGCGGGAGTTCAGCGGCGGCGGAGTCAACGGATTCAAGCGTCCAAATTTCGCGGCGACCTTCCGGACTTGCCGGGCTGACAATGATCAACTCAAATCGTGCCGGAATAATCGTTTCGCCATCCATCGTGCTCATGGCATCGGGATGAATCGGCAATGCGTGCCGCATCCAGCGGCGGAAAATATTGGCATGCAGGGACAATGGATCGGTCGATGCTTGCGCGTTTTCTGCGCTTGCGACGTCTAATTCACCCGCCGGGTCGGGCTCATCGGCTGTGTCATCCCCTTCGTCCGCTGCAGCATCGTCGGCGCGCAATAGAGCCAGAAGGTCGACATCGCTGCCTGGGTCCTCTGCCTCCCCATCCGTGTCGGTTTCCTCACTGAGGTCCAGCACGACATCGCTTTCGCTGTCATCGTCGCCATTCGCTGTGTCGTCAGCGTCTTTTGAGAATGCAAAAACGGTCACGCCATCGCGGCCGACACGCATCATGCCGCTTGATAACTCAGATGTCAGAGCCACAGGCGTGCGCCGCAGGCCCATCGCCGCTTCGAGCCAGAAGCGGTCAAAGCTGCGATCCGGCCCATAAGGGATGTCGTCGAGCGTGCCGCCTTGCGACAGGCCAAAATAGGTATCGAGGCGCTGGCGAATGTCGCCGTAAAAGGAGTCGTTGCGGATGGTGCGCGCCTCCATGTCGAGCGTAAGGCGGCGTGCATGGGCAAAATCATAGAGGATCGTGCTGCCCGCGCCGTGATGGTGCACAAAGTCCGGCCCCACGATCAGGACGTGTTCAACCGACCCGTCCAGATCGGTCCCGTCCATGGCTTCACGGCGAACGCTCCAGGTCAGGGTCGCCGTGCTTCCCGCTTCATATTCGGATCGCGGATATTCGTTTGATGACAGGTGAGGCCCCGCTTCGATGGGGTCCGTCGCAATGGCGGGGGGCGGTGTATCAACAACGGATTGCTCGTCCAGCTCCAGGGCGGCATCCATATTGGCTTGCGCCTCAGCCGTTGCGTCTTCGGTCGCGTCCTCGTCTTCGCCTGGAAAGGGAATGGTGACACCCGGGATTGCCGACGCTGACGCGGAAATCAGCAAGGCAAGGGTTAGGCCGGTCAGGAAGCGCATGGATTAAACACCTGTTTCAGACTTCAGAACTGCCTTTGAGCAGCCGAATACGGCGAAGGAAGGGCGAGCGCGCCCGTTCGTTCAGTGGTGTTTTTCCACAGTTTTAGGGGGCATGTCATCGACTTGTCGCAGAATTGACGTTGACGTTCGCGTAAAGACAATTCACATTAGCACGATGGTAGAGCCAGTTTCAGCAAGCGCGGAATTCACAATCCGTACCCTGTCAGCCGAATTCGGTGTGACCGCCCGCGCTCTGCGTTTCTATGAACAGAAAGGCCTTTTGGCCCCTGATCGTCGTGGCGCCGCCCGGATTTATTCGGCGACAGACCGCGCGCGCCTTGCGTTGATCCTGCGTGGAAAGCGCGTCGGATTCTCGCTCGACGAAATTCGCGACATGCTGGACCTCGAAGCGATTACGAGCGGCGACAATGCCGCATTGTCCACCATGCTGGGACGCTTTCGCGACCGGATCGCCGCGCTGGAAAGCCAACGCGAAGATATTGATGCCGCCATTTCCGAGCTCGAGGCGGGATGTCTCTGGATGCAGGAGCGATTGGCCGATCGTGAGCCCAGTGACGATGTTAAACGCCGTGCCCGTGCTTTCGAAGCACTTGCAGACGCGCGCATGAATGCCTGGACCGGGGCTGCCCCCGAAACCGTCTGACCCTAACGCCTTTCCAACGGAGCTATATCCATGCCGATCTATTCTGCCCCGACCCGCGATTATCAATTCTTGCTGCACGAGGTTCTGGACCTCTCGCAATACAGCCATTTGCCCGGTTTTGCAGATGCATCGCCCGATGTTGTCGATGCCATTCTCGAAGAGGGCGGCAAGCTCGCCGAGAATGTTTTGGCGCCGCTCAACCGGATTGGTGATGAGCAGGGCTGTACGCGCCATGCCGATGGCTCGGTGACGACGCCGGAAGGGTTCAAGGCCGCCTACAAGCAATTTGCTGAAGGTGGCTGGATGGGTCTGTCCCATGACCCTGAATATGGCGGGCAGGGCTTGCCACACACGCTGGGTCTCGCGGTCGGCGAAATGACATCGGCTGCCAATATGGCCTTTGCCATGTATCCAGGCCTGACAGGCGGTGCGTCACAGGCCTTGCTGGTTGGCGGTAGTGAAGACCAGAAGCAAATGTATCTGCCCAAGATGATCACTGGTGAATGGACCGGCACGATGAATCTGACGGAGCCGCATTGCGGTACCGATTTGGGCTTGTTGCGCACAAAAGCCGTTCCGAATGGCGATGGATCCTACGCGATTTCCGGCCAGAAAATCTGGATTTCCTCGGGTGAACACGATCTGTCAGGCAATATCATCCATCTGGTTCTGGCCCGGATCGAAGGTGCGCCGGACGGCGTGAAGGGCATCTCGCTCTTTGTCGTGCCGAAATACATTCTCGATGAGGACGGCAACCCAGGAGAGCGCAACACGCTGGAGTGTGGCGGTCTGGAAGAGAAGATGGGCATTCACGGCAATGCGACTTGTGTGATGAATTATGACGGCGCCAAGGGCTGGCTTGTCGGTGAAGAAAACAAGGGCCTGAAAGTCATGTTCGTCATGATGAATGAGGCGCGTCTCGGCGTTGGCCTTCAAGGTCTCGCTGTTGCGGAAGTCGCCTATCAAAACTCGCTCGCTTTTGCCAAGGACCGGCTGCAAGGTCGCGCACTGACCGGGCCGAAAAACCCCAATGGTCCGGCTGACCCGATCATCGTTCATCCCGATGTGCGTCGCATGTTGATGGATCAGAAAAGCTTTATCGAGGCCGCACGGTGTTTTGTGTCGTGGACGGCATTGCAAGCCGATCTGGAGCACAAATCCGACGACGCGTCTGTTCGCGAACGTTCCGGCGATTACATGGCGCTGCTGACCCCGATTGTAAAAGCCTATTTGACGGACAAGGGCTTTAATTCGGTGTCCAACGGGCTGCAGGTCTTTGGCGGGTCGGGTTATGTCGAGGAATGGGGGATGAGCCAATTCCTGCGCGATGCACGGATTACCCTCATTTATGAAGGCACAAATGGTATTCAGGCGCTTGATCTGGTGGGCCGCAAACTGGCCATGCACGGCATGCGTCCGATCACAACTTTCTTCAACGAAATTGACGCTCTGGTCGCCGAAGGCGGTCCGGAATCGGTAAAGCCCTATCTCGATGCTTTGGCGGCCAACAAGGCTTTGCTCAAAGAGGGGACAGACTGGCTCGTTGAAAATGGGTTGAAAAATTTCGACCATGCGGGTGCAGCCAGCCATGACTATCTGCAACTCTTTGGCCTGACTTCGCTAACCCTGATGTGGACATTGATGGCGAAAGCTGCCGCATCGAAAGCGGGTGAGGCATTTTACGACAACAAGCTGGCGACCGGGCGCTATTTCCTCGATCGCTGGGTGCCGGAAGGACCGATGCATCTGGCCAAGATGAAATCCGGCGCAGATTCCATGATGGCACTCGACGCGGAGGCGATGTGATGCAAGCCGATCCGCTGAATGTGCCCAAACCTGCCTGGCTCGACCAGGAAGACGTCAACATGTTCGACCATGCGGTGCGTGGCTTCATTGAGAAGGAATGCAAGCCGCATGGCGACCGCTGGGAAAAATCCGGCATGGTCGATCGAGAAGTCTGGAACAAGGCCGGTGAGGCCGGCATTCTGGTTCCGGCCTGCCCTGAAGAATATGGCGGTGCGGGCGGCGATTGGAGCCACGATTACGCCTTTCACATGGCGGTTTCGGAGATGGGCGTTGATGGCTGGGGCGCGTCGCTCCACAATTCCATCGTCGCACCCTATCTCTGGCATTACGGCTCGGAAGAGCAGAAGAAAAAATGGCTACCCAAAATGGTCAGCGGCGAATATGTCGGCGCGATTGCCATGTCCGAACCGTCTGCCGGATCGGATTTGCAGGGCACCAAGACGACCGCCAAAAAAGACGGCAATGGCTATCGCATCAATGGCTCGAAGACCTTCATCACCAATGGCG
>CAXBKM010000004.1:0-18021 GCA_963976265.1 uncultured Maricaulaceae bacterium | reverse complement strand
TTTTCTGACCGGTTATCGACCAGCTTCCATCGCCATTGGGTTCAGCCTTGGTCCGCAGCAGGCCGACATCAGAACCCGCACCCGGCTCGGTCAATTGCATGGTCGAGGACCATTCGCCGGTCAAAAGCTTTGGCAGATAGAGCGACTTTTGTTCATCCGTGCCATGCGCGATCAGTGCGTCAATGGCGCTAAATGTCAGCATGGGCCCCAGCGTGAAGGCCATATTGGCCGACTGCATCATTTCGAGAACCGCTGCTCCCAGCGCTTTGGGCAGGCCCATTCCGCCATGCTCGGCAGGAAATTGCAGACCCTGCCAGCCGCCTTCGACAAATTTGGCGTAAGCATCCTTGAAACCGTCCGGCGTCGTGACTTCGCCGTCTTTTAGCGCACAGCCCTGCAAGTCACCCGAGCGATTGAGCGGCGCCAGCACTTCATTGGAGAATTTGGCGGCCTCGCCCAAGATCGCAGCGACCAGATCACCCGACAGATCGGGAAAGGCGCCGGACTTTTTCAAACCGTCCAAAACGGCGATTTCATCGAGCGTAAACATGATGTCATTGACCGGGGCGCTATACGTCATGGGTCTGATCCTCAATTGTTCTGGACGGTAAGATAACGCCATCACGCGCGGCGTCGACCATTCTTCGTGCTGGTAAACACGGCAAAGCCCGCTAGATACAAGTCGTGATGCGGTTTTTGCTGATATTTTTTTCGAGTGCGGTTTTGATGTCATGCGTCAGTGCGCCGCGCACGGATCCGCAAACACTGCCCTCGGGGCAATGGCAGCTTGATACCCACCATTCCAGTGTGACCTGGCAGGTTCGACATTTCGGCCTGTCATGGGTTACCGGGCGTTTTGATACTTTTGATGCCAGCCTCGACTTTGATCCTGAAAACCCGGAGCGCGCGCAACTCAGCGCCGCCATCAATGCAGCCTCTGTATCGACCGGAAACCCAGAATTTGACGACAGGCTGCGTGGCTCAGGCTGGCTGAATGCTGACCTGCACCCACAAATTTTCTTTGAATTAGAGAGCCTTGCGATCACGGGTGAACAGACAGGCACAGCACGCGGCAATCTGACACTGAAGGGTCAAACGCGTTCCGTTGATATGATGATTGAGTTCTATGGTGGAAATTACAATTTTCTGGAATCGCGTGAAGCCATTGGCTTTGGAGCTGATATGGTGGTTGACAGAACAGACTTTGGAATCGGCTTTCTACCCGACGGCATTGCCGGAGACACAATTCGCATCCGGATTGAAGCAGAATTCCTTTTACAGAGGTAAGTCCATGACAGCACAGCGCTATTCAACGGTTGCAATCATCCTGCACTGGGTCATCGCCATCTTTCTGGTCTTGATGGTGTTTGCCGGTTGGCAGGCCGGCGATCTGCGCGAAGCCTTGCCAACAGGCGGCGCAACGCTCGACGAGGTGATGTTCGCCCTCAACATGCACAAGACATTTGGCTTGATGGTGCTGGGTTTGAGCCTGTTGCGATTGGGTTGGCGCCTGACCCACAAGGCGCCCGCCATGCCCGAGACAATGAAGCCTTGGGAGAAATTCGCGGCTCACTTTACCCATATCGGATTCTACGTATTGATGATCGGCATGCCCTTGCTGGGCTGGGCAACGGCGTCGAGTTCCGGCCTGCCGAGCTATCTGTTCAATGATACCAGCATCCGCCTGATCGATTTGCCTGTTCCCACCGATGAAGGTTTCCACAACTTCATCGCCTGGCTGCATGGCCGGGGCGGTTGGGCGATTTTGATCCTGCTGGGCCTGCATGCCGGGGCGGCGCTCAAACACCACATTATCGACAAAGATGATGTGTTATCTCGCATGCTGCCATTTCTTCGGCGATCATAAGGGTTTTTGTCATGCTGCGTTGGTTGTTGTCCGGCCTTTTTCTGGTTGTCTTCATGCCGTCTTTGGCGTTCGCCAATGATTGGCAGGTCGACATGGAGGCCAGCGCGCTCACTTTTGAAACAACCGCATTTGGCGGGCCGGTTTCCGGGGATATTTCCGATTTCGATGCGGGGATAAGACTGAACCTGGACGATCTCGGCAACGCGATGATTGATGCGCGCGTCGGCGTCGCATCACTTGATGCGGGATCAGCCGCCTATAATGACGCGCTGAGCGAGCCGACGGGTCTGGCACCGGAAGATCATCCTGACGCACTCTTTGCCTCTGAAGATATTGTCGAGGCAATGGATTGCCCTGGCGAAGATGGCGTTCGCTGTTTCGTCGCCAATGGCACGCTGGTTATTCGCGGCGTGGCACAGCCTGCCAGCCTGCCATTCTCGCTGACGATTTCGGGCGGTCGCGCGGTCGCAAATGGCACGCTCAACATTGCCCGCGCCGACTTTGACATTGGCGCGTCCGGCTGGGGCGATACGGCCTCCGAGGTGATCGTCCACCTTCATATAGAGGCCGTCGCGGCAGACTAGGCTTGCCGCAAGAGCCCGTCGCGCGATACTGCGCGCCATGACCGCGCCCATCCTCAATTCTGACAATCCCGAGGCAATTGTCCGCGCCGCCGCGATTTTGCGCGACGGCGGGCTCGTCGCCATGCCGACCGAGACGGTCTACGGGCTCGCCGCCGATGCGGGAAACGCCAAGGCCGTCGCGCGCCTCTATGAAGCCAAGGGGCGGCCGCGTTTCAATCCGCTGATCGCCCATGTCGCCGATCTGGAGATGGCGACAGGGTGCGCCCGGTTTTCAGATCTGGCCAAAGCCGCTGCAGAGGCGTTCTGGCCCGGTCCCCTGACGCTGGTTTTACCCAAATTGGCAGATGCCCCGGTCAGCGACCTGGCGAGCGCCGGGCTCGACACGATTGCGTTGCGCCAACCGGCGCACCCGGGCGCGCAGTCGCTTCTGGCGGCATTTGGCGCACCGCTGGTTGCACCCAGTGCCAATCCGTCCGGCGGTGTCAGCCCGACGACGGCCAGCCATGTCGCCGAAGGTTTGGGCGATCGGGTTGATCTTGTTCTGGATGGCGGCCCGTGCGCGGTTGGACTGGAGTCCAGCGTGGTCTCGTTTGTTGGCGATACGCCCACCCTGCTGCGCCCCGGCGGTCTGGCGCGAAACGATATTCAGGCCGTCACAGGGAAACTTGCAACCGCCAAACCCGACGGCCCTCTCGCCTCACCAGGCATGCTCGCCAGTCATTACGCGCCGCGCGCGCGCCTGCGCCTCAACGCCCAGTTTGCCAGACCGGGCGAATCCTTTCTGGGGTTCGGACATGTGCCGCGCGCGACACTCAACCTCTCACGCAAGGGCGATCTCATCGAAGCGGCGGCGAATCTTTTTGCCCATCTTCGAACTCTGGATGCGACGGGCGCCTCAGGCATCGCGGTGTCTCCCATTCCGGTTGAAGGTCTGGGCGAAGCGATCAATGATCGTCTGGAACGCGCGGCAGCGCCAAGAGGTCTCGCATGATTGACGCAACTATTCTCGACGCTCTGAAACTGGCGCTCGGCCCCAGGGGCTGGAGCCAGGATGCCAGCGAGCTGGAGCCTCACATATCCGATTGGCGCGGACGCTATTCCGGTGAGACGCCCATCCTTCTCAAGCCTGCGACATGTGGAGACGTCGCCGCCGCGGTGACGATCTGCGCCGAGCATGGCATCGCCATTACACCGCAGGGCGGCAATACCGGTCTGGTCGGCGGCTCAACACCAATGGGCGAAGCTCTGATCTCGCTCAAACGCATGACGGCTATCCGTGACATTGATCCGGCCAATGATTCCATGACCGTCGAGGCGGGATGTATTCTCGAAACCATTCAGAATACGGCGAAAGATGCCGACCGTCTCTTCCCCTTGAGCCTGGGCAGTCAGGGCAGCGCAACGATTGGCGGATTGATCTCGACCAATGCCGGCGGCGTTCATGTGCTGCGATATGGCATGATGCGAGATCTGGTTTTGGGCATCGAGGCCGTCCTGCCCGACGGGCGTATCTGGAAGGGGTTGCGCGGCCTTCGAAAAGACAATTCGGGCTATGACCTGAAACAGCTGTTCATCGGTGCCGAAGGCACGCTCGGTATTGTTACGGCCGCGACGTTGAAGCTTTTCCCGCGACCGCCAGAAATGTGCGTCGCGTGGGCGGCGGTCGACAGCCCGGCCAGCGCGGTTGAATTGCTGGGCCAGCTCAAATCGGCGACCGGCGGGGCCTTGTCGGCACTCGAACTGGTTCCCCGCAACGCGCTCGACCTGGTGCTGGAGCACATTCCGGGCACGCGAGATCCGCTTACCGGTCGTCACGACTGGCACGTTTTGATCGAGATTGGCGCGGCGCGCGTCGGTGAAGGCCGTGACCTGATGGAGACGGTGCTTGGCGACGCGCTGGAGACCGGTCTGGTTCTGGACGCCGCCATTGCCGAGAACGAGACTCAGGCGCTTGCCTTCTGGCAATTGCGCGAAACCATCGCCGAAGCCGAAAAAAGCCACGGCAAGGCCGCCAAACACGATTTATCCATCCCGGTGTCGCAAATGCCCGGCTTTATCGAACAGGGCACGAAGCTCGTTGAAGCGATGATCCCGGACGCCAATGTCATCACTTTCGGACATGTCGGCGACGGCAATGTGCATTTCAACATCGCCAGTCATTCGCCCGGCACGGGAGAAGACTTCATCGCCGCCTGCCGCCCGGCCACCGAGGCCGTGTTTGAACTGGTCGAGGCATTCAATGGCTCGATTGCCGCCGAACATGGCGTTGGCATTCTCAAAAGCGCCGACCTGGCGACACGCCGCCCGATGGATGTCGCCCTGATGCGCAGCATCAAATCCGTTCTGGACCCGAAAAACATCATGAATCCGCGCGTCTTGATCGGGCCCTGATTGCATCGGTAAGGTTTGAACTCTCGGACAGGCTCGCTACATGAGTGGCAAGGAGCTTTTGCCATGCTGATTCTGCTGTCGCCCGCCAAATTGATGAATTTCGACATCGGTCCGGACACACCGCAACCGACCGTGCCGGAATTGATGGACCGCGCGGCAATTCTGTCGAAAACGACCCGCAATCTGACGCGCGCAAAAATCAAACAGATGATGGGGCTCAGTGACGATCTGGCCCAGCTCAATTATGAGCGTTTCCGGGCATTCGACCCGGACAGCAACAGCGAAGGCAAACCGGCCCTGCTGACCTTTAATGGCGAAGTGTATCGCGGTCTCGACGCCAAAACCCTCAATCCTGAAGACATGGACTGGGCTCAAAACCGCGTCCGCATGCTGTCCGGGCTATATGGCGTGCTGCGCCCGCTTGATGCAATCCAGCCCTATCGGCTGGAAATGGGCACCAAGGTCAAGACGCGGCGCGGCCAGACGCTTTATGATTACTGGGGCAGCGATATTGCCAAGGCACTCAATGGCGCGCTCGACGGCCAATCGGACCGGACCATCCTCAATCTGGCCTCGAACGAGTATTTCAAGGCGGTGGACCGCGAGGCGCTGGACGCCAATGTGATCGATGTCGCCTTCAAGGAAATCAAGGGCGGCAAGGCGCGCTCACTCTTCATGTTCGTCAAGGTCGCACGCGGCCTGATGACACGATGGGTCATCGACAACCGCATTGACGATCCCGCTCGCCTGAAAGACTTCAATGTCGAGGGCTATAAATTCAACGCCGAGGCCAGCACCGACAACACGCTGGAATTCACGCGTCCACAACCCGCACCCAAACGTTAGGCATTATGACCACATTGAAAACAGACCTCTCCGGCCAGACCGCCATCATCACCGGTTCCACCAGCGGCATTGGCGCGGCGCTGGCCGAAGGCCTCGCCGCCAATGGTGCCAATATTGTTCTCAACGGGCTGGGTGATCTGACCGAGATCAAGGCACTGCGCGCCCGGATCGCCGCCGATCATGGCGTCGAAGTGCGCTACCATGCCGCCAATATGCTCGATCCCGATGCGATTGCCGAAATGATCGCATTCGCGCACAGCGAATTCGGACGTGTTGATATTCTGGTCAATAATGCCGGGATCCAGCATGTCGCACCGGTCGATGAATTTCCGACCGCGAAATGGGACGCGATCATCGCGATCAATCTGACGGCGTCTTTCCATACGATCAAAGCCGCCATACCGATCATGAAGGCGCAGGGGCGCGGGCGTATCATCAATCTGGCTTCGGCCCATGCGCTGGTCGCATCGCCTTTCAAATCGGCCTATGTCGCGGCCAAGCACGGCATTATGGGTCTGACCAAAACGGTGGCGCTCGAAGTCGCCGAGACCGGCATCACCGTCAATGCAATCTGCCCGGGCTATGTAAAAACGCCGCTCGTGGAAGGCCAGATCGCCGACACTGCCAAGGCGCGCGGCATCAGTAAGGACGAGGTGGTCCGCGATGTCATGCTGGCCGCCCAGCCGACCAAGAAATTCGTCACTTATGACGAGCTTGTCGGTGCGTTGCTCTATCTGGCCTCCGATGCCGGAGCCTCATGCAATGGCACATCCATTTCCGTCGATGGCGGCTGGATCGCGAAGTAAAAAGTGACCGCCAAGCCCCGGAAAGTTTCACTGGCCCTGCAGGGCGGCGGCGCGCATGGGGCCTTTGCGTGGGGTGTTCTCGATGCCCTGCTCGAAGACGGGCGTATTCGGCCCGGTGCCATTACGGCGACCAGCGCGGGCGCGATGAATGCGGTCGTTTACGCCGACGGGTATCGTACAGGCGGCGATGACGGCGCACGATCGGCCCTGGAGGCTTTCTGGCGCAAAGTCTCAAAGGCAGGCGGGCCGTTCAGACCCCTTCCCGGCGCGCCCTGGATGACCGGTGCAGGCGATGCGCGCGGCCCGCTCTTTTCAATGATCGATGCCTGGACACGCGTTACCAGCCCGTACGATCTCAATCCGTTCGATTACAACCCGCTGCGCGATATTCTTGTCGACAGCGTTGACTTCGACGCGTTGAGTGCGTGCCGCGATCTCGATCTGTTTATTTGTGCAACATCGGTCAAAACGGGCAAGGCCCGGATTTTCGACAAGACCAATCTGACTCACAAGGCCGTCATGGCCTCGGCCTGTCTGCCCTATCTGTTTCAGGCCGTGGAAATCGATGGCGAGCCCTATTGGGATGGCGGGTTTTCCGGCAATCCGGCCCTGTGGCCGCTCTATTACAGTGATACACCGCGCGACATTGTGATCGTCCACCTCAACCCGCTGGAGCGCGACGAGACGCCCAAATCGGCCAGTGACATTCTCAACCGGGTCAATGAAGTGACCTTCAACGCCGCCCTGCTGGCGGAGTTGCGCGCGCTGGCCTTCGTCAAGGAATTGATCGCCAATGACCGCCTGGCCGGCGACGAGAAAACACGCCTGCGCGACATGCTGGTGCATGCCATTCGCGCCGACGACACGATGCGCGACCTGCCAGCGGATTCAAAGTTCGACACGAGTTGGTCGGCGCTTACCCATTTACGCGATCAGGGCCGCGCGACGGCCTTTGATTGGCTGGACAAGTGCGCAAATCAGATCGGCGAACGCTCGACCGTTGATTTGCACGGTGATTTTCTGGATCGCTAGGCGGCAACAGCTTCCAAAAACCCGTCAGGAGCGGGTGTCAGCATCGCCTTGATATCGTCAGGCGCAGTTTGCGGATCAAGCCAAACGGGCCATTGCTCTGGCGACAGGATTACCGGCATTCGGTCATGATAGTCGGCAACATCGGCATTCGGCGCGCAGGTCAGGATTGTGTAGGTCAGTTTGAGATCGCCAGTCTCCAGTTTCCGCTTTTCCCAAAGCCCGGCAAATACCATCGGCTCTCCGTCTGTGCGGGTAAAACGGTAGCGGGTTTTGGCGCCCGGCTTGCCCTTCCACTCATAAAAGGCCGTTGCAGGCGCCAATGCACGGCGTTTGGCGAACGCGCTGCGAAACATCGGCTTCTCGTCAACGGTTTCACTACGGGCATTGAAAATCGGCCGACTGGGCAGGCGTGTCATCCAGTCCGGTTCCAGCCCCCAGCGCATGCGCACGGACTTCATGCGTCCATCGGCGCCCAAAGCGACGACCGGACCGCTGGCGGTTGGGGCCAGCTCGCCTTGCGGCAACGGTGCGTCATTGGGCTCCAGATCGAACAGAAGCGGCAATAGCGCATCCGTATTCTCAACGTCATATCGCCCGCACATGGCGTAATCCTCACTTGCGTCCTGCCACACTGCCAAGCATCGTGGTCCGGTCAAGAGGAGTCGCCCGTGTCAGAAGTCAAACGCCCCCTCGCCTGCGTTGGCGTTGTCTGCCGCAAGGGCGATCAAGTCCTGTTGGTCAAGCGGGGCCGCGAACCGTTGAAGGGACGCTGGTCAATTCCCGGCGGAAAGATGGATTTCGGCGAAACCGTCCGCGCCGCCGCCTTGCGTGAATTGAAAGAAGAAACCGGTGTAACCGCGCGGATCACAAGGCTGATTGATGTGGTCGATTCGATTATGGACGACCAACACTATGTGCTGATCGATTTTGAAGCCGAATGGATGTCGGGCGAACCGGTGGCCGACGATGACGCCGACGAGGCGCGATTCTTCCCGCTCGCCGAAGCTCTGGAAAAAGTTGAGTGGGATGAAACCCGAAAAGTCATCGCCCCGTCTTTGCCGCATTCGGGCGCTTAGAAGGCCGACATGAAAGCCGCAACCCTCATCCTGTCCTGTCTGATTCTCATCATCGGGGCCGCTGATGCGCAGAAACCGGACGAACAGCGCGACCCCTTCGCTGATCCCGCGCGATCCCTGCCCTATTTGGCCTATACGCTCGGTGAATTGCACTATCTGGCCTATGCCTGCGAGGGCAATTCAGCGCAGCGCTGGCGCACGCGCATGATCGAATTGCTGGAGCTGGAAGCCCCGGTTTCCGGCAATCGTCGCGAACGTCTGATCACGGCATTTAATGACGGCTATCAGGTCCAGCGGCAGGCGCGTTTACGCTGCGGCGCGGAGGTTGAAGCCGAAATCCGCGCCTTGAGCACGCGCGGCCAAAGCCTGTCAGATGCCTTGCTGGCCAATGTAATCGAATAGGACCTACCAGGTCGTGCCGATCGGTTCGCCTGAGAAGGCTTCTGCCAGGCGGCGCTGCGTCCCGGGCGTCGTGCCCTCGGGCGGGCTGAGTGGATCGAACCAGCCGGTTTCGGCAATCTCACCGGCTTTCTCACCACCGCAATTCTGCCAGTTGCGGACATGATAGACGGCGACATGATCGCCCTTGAAACTGGCGTCATTGGAAAACATCCCGACCCAGTCCGGCGCCCCGATTGGCGCGACACCGGCTTCCTCGGCAAGTTCCTTGGTCAGCGCGTCGATCAGCGTTTCACCGCGCTCCACACCGCCGCCGGGCAGATACCAGCCATCGACATAGGTATGGCGTACCAGCAGAACTTCGCCCGCGTCATTTTCGACAATGGCGCGCACGCCCAGCGTCATTGAGCGCGTCATTCGCCACCACATCTGCATCAGGGGGCGCAGTAGAGGCTCAATCCTTATCCGTCGGCTCATGGAAAAGTCCTGAATTGACTGCACGGATTTACTGGCCCGGAACGCAAAGCCGGGTTATGAGGGTCGCCAATTAAATTCAAACCGTCAGGGATCATGACATGGCTGCTTTATTCGCACTGGGAATTTGTGTCGCTCTCTTTGCTGTCCTCAACCTTATTGATTTCGGGCGTCTCGACTAGCCCGGCCAAGCGAACCGGCTGATCCATGTCGCTCACCCTCTCTCTTGGCCTGATTCTGGTCGGTGTGATTGTCCTCCTTTTTGGAGGCGATTTGCTGATTCGTGGTGCGGTCGCCCTGGCTAATCGCTGGAAATTGCCGTCCCTGCTGGTCGGCCTGACGATTGTCGCCTTTGGTACATCCGCGCCTGAACTTGTCGTCTCCATCGATGCCGCCCTGTCGGGCGTGCCCGGTCTGGCGGTTGGCAATATCGTCGGTTCCAATATCGCCAACATTCTCTTCGTGCTGGGTGTTCCGGCATTATTTGGGGCCATTGGAACCGCCACTCCGGGGGTCAAGCGCAATGCGCTGTTCGCACTCCTGGCGAGCGGCGCGCTGGTTTATGCCGGCTATGATGGTGTGATCAGCCTGATTGAAGGCTTCATTCTGTTTGCCCTGATTATTGCCTTTGTGTCCTATCTCGGACTGCTCGCACGCAAGAATACGGACGACCCGATGGTCGCCGAATTGCTGGAAGCGGAATCCGCGCCCGGCCTGCCCAAATCATCAGCCAGCATCGCCTTGATGCTGATTGTCGGCATCATCGCCCTGCCGGGCGGTGCGCATATGATCGTTGAGGGCGGTACGCGCGCCGCGACGCTACTCGGCGTCAGTGATGCCGTGATCGGACTGACGGTTCTGGCTCTGGGCACATCCCTGCCGGAATTTGCGACCGTTCTCGTGGCCGCCTTCCGTCGTCAGGCTGATCTTGCCATCGGCAATGTGCTGGGCTCGAACGTGTTCAATGTTTTTGCCGTCGGTGGCGGCGCGGCTATCGCTGCGGGTGCCGTCGGCACAGAGCTGACCGTTGCATCCTCCTTCATGGCGTTTGATTTCTGGGTCATGCTGGCGTCCGGCACCTTGCTGATGTTGTGGGTCATGACCAGCCGCCCGATTGGCCGTGTGATGGGCGGGCTTTTGTTCCTGGGCTATGCGGCGTATATCGCCGCCCTCGTCTGGATGAACCCGATAACACTGCCCTGATTGAAGACCGATGCCCGAGACACGACTGGAAATATCGAAGGATTTTGCCTTCGAAGCGGCTCACTATTTTGAGCACAAGCCCGATGACCATCCCTTCAAGCGGATGCATGGGCATTCCTTTGCCGGGACAGTGACACTCGCCGGTCATCCCAACGATGAAGCCGGCTGGGTCAAGGATTTCTGGGAAATTGAAGAGGCCATCAATTCCGTCATCAAGCTGATTGATCACCGCCTGCTCAACGAAGTTGAAGGCCTTGAAAAACCTTCGCTCGAAGCGATTGCGCAATTTGTCTTCGACCGGCTGTCGCCCAAGCTCGCCGGTCTGGTCGCGGTTGAAATCCGTCGTCCTTCCTGCGGTGAAAAAGCCGTGCTGCGCCGGGGCTGACGCGGCCCTTTGGGCTTGGCATACTCAAGCGCGAACGCGGTATTACCGCCCCAATGGAGTTGTCCCATGAAATTTGCCGTTCTGATCCCCGTTTTTGCCCTCATCTCCGCGCCAGCCCTGGCCGGACCGGAGGCGTTCCACCCCGGCGAAGTCATTACCGAATTTGGGCCGGTCGCGACCATCGACATTGAAATGCCGATCCCCGAAGGCACACAGTTTCATGTGGCCTTTGATGTCGCTCAGGAAGCCGATGCCGGCGAGCTGAACCGCACGCTGGTCAGTGCTGCGCGTTTCATCAACATGCAGGCTGAAGCCGGTGTTGACCCCGCCGACATTCACCTGGCCGTCGTCGTGCATGGCTCGGCCTCGCGCGACATGACGGTGCAGAGCTTTTATGGCGGCGTGCATGAGGGTGCTGAGAATGCCAATGCGGCGTTGCTCGACGTCCTGAGCGCCCACGGCGTCGAGATTTATGTCTGCGGCCAGTCAGCGGCTTATTATGACGTCACCAATGAGGCGCTATTGCCCGGCGTGACGATGGCGCTATCGGCCATGACCGCGCATGCCTTGCTGCAGCAGGACGGTTACACGCTCAATCCGTTTTAAGCCTTGCGCCGGAAGCGCGTCAGGCCGACCGAGTCGGCATCCTTATAGGCTTCCGTTTTGCGCGTTGTGACAGCCGCAGCGAGCACGGCGTCTGGCGTGAGCGCGGCACTTAAAATTTCTCCGCAGAGTGTTTCCTGCAAGTCGAACTGGCGCGCCTGAAGCGCGGCAATCGCATCGAGCAAATAATCATAGTCGACGACCGTCTTGATGCTGTCCTGTCCGTCCCAGTCCTTCGCGCTGACGACTGTGACGACATCAACCAGGACGCGCTGTTTCTGACCGCGTTCAAAATCGTGAATGCCGATCTCGACATTCATCGTCACGCCGTTCAGGCGATAGACGAAGACGTCTTCATCGGGACCGCCGGTCAGGGCGTCTTCTATGATCTGGGCCAGATTCACGGGGCTAATCCTTGTCGAACATGACGTCGCGATTGCGCGCATCGAGATGCTGCCCGCCATCGATAATGATCGTCTCGCCCGTCATGGACGGGGTCGCAAGGATGAAATGCATGGTGCGAACAATATCGTCTGGTGTCGCGCCGCCGCCCATCGGGTTGAGTGCATGGGCGGCTTTGAACGCCGTCTCGCTCTGACTGGCCGATGGCAGGGTGATGCCCGGAGCAATCGCATTGACACGAATGCGCGGCGCATAGGCCATTGCCATGGTTTGCGTTGCGGCATGCAGACCGGCTTTCGACAGTGTGTAGGAGAAGAAATCGGGATTGAGATTGAACAGTTTTTGATCCAGCAAATTGATAATGCAGCCTGAATTGCGTGCCGTGTGATGGGCCGCCATGGCGCTCGCCAACAGGCTCGGTGAGACCAGGTTGATGTTCAGTGCGCGCTGCATCATGGCCGGGTCCAGCGCTTCGGGGTCGTCAAATTCGAACACGGAGGCCGAGTTGATCAGCACATCAACGGGCCCGATCTGCTTCACGAATTGCTGCACACTGTGCGGATCGCCCAGATCACACTGGACCGGGCGCGCCTTGCCGCCTGCATCCACAATCGCGTCCACGACTGCACCTGCGTCAGATTGCGACGTGTTATAGTGAACGATCACTGAATAACCGTCTGCGCCCAGCGATTTGGCCATCGCTGCACCCAGGCGCTTGCCAGCACCCGTCACGAGGGCGATTTTGTCCGCCATGAAAGCCTCCCGTCCAGACCGGCCGCCTATCGACCAGGCTGATGCGCCCGCTGCGCCGCCTGAAGATGGCGAGTCTTTGAGCGGACCGCAAATCATTGCCGACTATGTCAAGAATCTACCCGGCAAGCCGGGTGTCTATCGCATGTTCGCCGCCGACGGCGAGGTGCTTTATGTCGGCAAGGCGAAAAATCTGAAGAACCGCGTGTCGAGCTACGCCAAATCTGGCGGTCACACCAATCGCATTGCGCTGATGATTTCGCTGACCCGGTCGATGGAATTTGTTGTCGTGGCGACCGAAACGGAATCACTCCTGCTCGAAGCCAATTTGATCAAACGTCTCAAACCGCGCTTCAACATCCTGTTACGCGACGACAAATCATTCCCCTATATTTTGATCCGCAAGGACCACGCGGCACCTCAACTCGCCAAGCATCGCGGCGCACGCAAGAAAGACGGTGATTATTTTGGGCCCTTCGCCAGTGCCGGCGCGGTCAATCAAACGCTCAACACGCTGCAAAAAGCCTTCCTGCTGCGCACTTGCTCTGACAGCGTATATGACGGTCGCACGCGGCCCTGCATGCTGCATCAGATCAAGCGCTGCGCCGCGCCCTGCACGGGTGAAATATCGGAAGCCGACTATGCCGCCCTGGTCGATCAGGCAGAAGCCTTCCTGCGCGGAAAATCCAATGCGCTGCGCGAAGATCTGGGCCAGCAGATGGCTCGCTCGGCTGACGAGCTGGACTATGAAACCGCGGCACGATTGCGCGATCGCATTCGCGCGATTGCGTCGGTGACAACCGATCAGGGCGTTAATCCGGACGGTGTCGAGGAAGCCGATATTGTTGCGCTCGCACAGGATGGCGGAAAAAGCTGCGTGCAGGTCTTCTTCTACCGGGCCGGTCAAAACTGGGGCAACCAATCCTTCTTCCCGCGTCATGAAGCTGATGCGCAGCCCGCCGACATCATCGCGGCCTTCATCGCCCAGTTTTACGATGATCGTCCTGCCCCCGCGCTCATCATGGTATCGCATCTGCCTGAGGAGGCCGAACTGATCGCCGAGGCCCTGTCGATCCGCGCGACCCGCAAGGTCACCATTCATGCGCCTTCGCGCGGCGAAAAGCGCAAACTGGTTGCGCAAACCCGCAATAATGCCCGCGAGGCCCTGTCACGCCGCCTGGCGGAATCGGCCACGCAGACGCAGCTCCTCAAAGGTGTCGCCAAAGCCTTTGGGCTTGAAGCACCGCCCGAACGGATCGAGGTGTATGACAACTCGCATATTCAAGGCACCAATGCGCTCGGCGCCATGATCGTCGCCGGGCCTGAAGGTTTTACAAAAACCCATTATCGCCGCTTCAACATGAAGGGCGATGACGCCAAAACCAACGATGACTTTGGCATGATGGCGGCGATGATGCGCCGGCGTTTTTCGCGCCTGTTGAAGGAGCGCGAAGGCGGTGCGCCAGTTCCTGATCTGGTGTTGATTGATGGCGGCAAAGGTCAATTGTCTGCGGTGATGGAGGTTATGGAAGATCTCGGTCTGGAAGACATCTGTGTTGCCGCCATTGCCAAGGGTCCCGAGCGCGATGCAGGCCGGGAAGCCTTCTACATGCCGGGCCGCGCGCCGTTCAAACTGCCGATGAATGATCCGGTATTGTATTATCTCCAACGCCTGCGCGATGAAGCCCACCGTTTTGCCATTGGCGGCCACCGGGCGAAACGCGCCAAAGCGATCCGGGACAATCCCCTTGATGGCATTCCCGGCGTCGGCCCGGCGCGGAAAAAAGCCCTGCTCGCACATTTTGGATCGGCCAAAGCGGTGGAAAGTGCAGCACTGTCTGACTTTGAATCCGTCGAAGGTGTATCAAAGGCCATGGCAAAACGAATTTATGAGTGGTTCCGCAATGGGTAGTCTCGTCAAAATCATTCCCAATTTACTCACCCTGTTTCGGTTGATCGCGGGTCCGGCGGGCGCAGCCTGTCTGTGGATCAGCGCCGGATCGCTAATGGAGGCCGAGGCCCTGCAATGGTGGAGCTTGGCTCTCGCATTTTTTATCACTGGCGCTTTGACCGATGCCCTGGACGGATGGCTGGCACGGCGGCTGGACGCTGTGTCACGTTTTGGCGCACTGATTGATCCGATCGCGGACAAGGTTTTTGTCGCCGGTTTCCTGATCGTGTTTGCCTTCCTCGCTGATGGTTGGATCATGATTACCGCCCCGGTCGCGGCGATCATCGCGCGTGATGCCTTGATTACCGGCTTGCGCCTTTCCCAATTGCGAAAAGAACGAATTCCGATACCGGTCAGCCTCGCCGCGAAGGCCAAGACCGTCGTCGAGATGATCGCCATTGGTTGGTTCTTCGTTTTGAGGCTCTTTTCCGATAGCGACAGCAATTGGGCCTATGAGGTGTGGGTCGCGCTACTCTGGATAGCTGCCGCGCTCAGCCTTTATACCGCGATTGTCTATCTGCTTCCGCGCCGCTCCAAAACTGGTTAGGACTGACCTCATGGCTACGCCTTCAGACAATGATGCGCATATTCTCGTCGTCGATGATGACGATCGCATTCGCACCCTGTTGAAGCGCTTTCTCGGGGATCGCGGCTTTCGCGTCAGCGCCGCGCCCGATGCTGCCAAGGCCATCGCCATGATGCGCTCCATGGAATTCGACCTCCTGGTTCTGGATGTGATGATGCCGGGCATGGACGGGTTTGATTTGACGTCTGAGGTTCGTGAACGCGGCGATACGCCTGTCATCCTGCTGACAGCGCGCGGCGATGCCGAAGACCGGATCAAGGGCCTGTCACTGGGCGCAGATGATTATTTGCCCAAACCGTTTGAACCCGAAGAACTGGTCTTGCGTATCGGTGCCATACTGAAACGGGCCAAAGCCACGCTGGCCTCCCACACCAAGGTGAAGTTTGGCGACTGGATTTATGATCTGGCGCGCGAAGCCCTTGAAAACAACGGCGAGCGGGTGCGATTGACCGGCGGCGAGGCCGCCCTGCTCAACGCGATGGCACGGACCCCCGGCGAGACAATCAGTCGCTATGCACTGTCGGAGTCGGCTGGCGGCGGCGAGCGCGCCGTTGATGTGCAGATGACACGGTTGCGCCGCAAGATCGAAATCGATCCGCGCCAACCCATCCACCTGCATACGGTGCGCGGTGAAGGCTATAAGCTGATCGCCGACGCCGTTTTCGAGGACTGACGCTTTATGGGACCGTTCAAACGTTATCTGCCCAAAGGGCTGTTTGCGCGATCCATGCTGATCTTCGTGTTTCCGTTGGCGGTGATGCAGGGCCTGATCGCCTGGGCGTTTTTCGAAGAGCATTGGGAGACTGTCACCGCGCGCCTCTCTGAAGGCGTCGCAGGCGACGTCGCCATGATGACCGCCCTGTTTGAACAGACAGGCGAGGACGAAGCGGCCTTTGAACCAATGGCGGAAACGGCCTATCGGACCATGCGCCTGTCGGTCGATTTCCGGCCAGGAGAATCCCTGCCCACCAGTCGCCGCTCATCCTTTTTTCGAACCCTGGATCGAACCTTGCGCCAGGCCCTGACCGCCGAGCTGGACCGCTCGGTCTGGTTCGATACGACGCGCTATCCTCAATATGTCGACATTCGTGTGGAGACGGATACCGGCGTGCTGCGTTTCATCGCGGTGCGCGAGCGCGTCTTTGCCACGACAGGACATATTTTTCTCCTCTGGCTGGTTGGCGCAACGCTATTCCTGAGTCTCGTCATGGTCATTTTCATGCGCAATCAGGTCAAACCCATCCGCCGACTTGCCGAAGCCGCCGAGCAGTTCGGGCGTGGTCAGGATGCTGAAAACTTCAAACCGGCGGGTGCCCGCGAAGTTCGCCAGGCAGCGCACGCCTTTTTGGAAATGCGCGGCCGGATCAAAAAACATCTCGAACAGCGCACTGAAATGCTCGCCGGTGTCAGCCACGACCTGCGCACGCCTTTGACCCGATTAAAGCTTCAATTGGCGCTGATGCCCGCAGATGCCGAGCGCGATGACGCGCAGCGCGATGTCCGCGAGATGGAGGTCATGCTCGATGAATATCTTGCCTTTGCGCAAGGCCAGTCCGGTGAAGAAACCCAGCGCAGCGATTTGTCAGCCCTGGTCACTGATATCGTCGAGGACATACGGCGCGGTGGTGGCTCGGTTGGACTGGAGTGCGAAGCCGGTGTGGAAGCCGATATTCGGCCCGGTGTTATCCGGCGCTGTATCGCCAATCTGATCACCAATGCCGTCAATTATGCCGACAAGGCAGCCGTCAGCCTGCGCCAGGCATCGGGCCGGATTGAAATCATAGTCGATGATGACGGCCCCGGCATTCCCGACGACCTTCATGAGGAGGCATTCAAGCCCTTCTCACGGCTCGATGAATCCCGCAATCTCAATACCGAAGGCGTCGGACTGGGCCTGGCGATCGCGCGCGACACGGCCCGCAGTCATGGCGGCGACATCCGCTTGTCAACGAGCCCGATGGGGGGCTTGCGCGCTATACTGAGCTTGCCAGTTTAACAGACTTATCGCCCGCCACCATTGCCAAGCTGGCGCGAGCGCCGCTCTGCGGCATTGATTGCGCGACGCATCAATTCAGGCAAGCCACCGCCTGCCATCATGACGTCGATCGCTGCCTGTGTTGTGCCGCCCGGCGATGTGACAGCCCGGCGCAAAGTTTGCGGATCATCGCCGGTTTTCTGCAACAGCGCCGCAGCCCCGATAATCGTCTCGCGTGCCAGGCGATCCGCCAGTTCACGCGGCAGGCCTTCGCCAAAGCCCGCACCCGCCAGCGCTTCGGCCAGTAGAAACACATAGGCCGGTCCGGACCCTGAAACCGCAGTGACAGCGCCCATCAAGCGCTCATCATCAATCCATTCAACCGGTCCGCCGACTTTCAACAATTTTTCAGCATCTGCCTTGCGCGTTTCACCGGCTTCGCTGGTGATGGCAACCGTGATGCCCTTGCCGATGGAAGCCGGTGTATTGGGCATGGCGCGGATCAGCGGGCGGTCGCCAAAGACGTCCTGCATCTGGCGCAGGCTGACGCCAGCGATAATCGACACAATCGCGCAATCTTCCGCCAGGATTTCTGCCAATTGCTGGGCCGCGGCGTCGAAATGCTGCGGCTTGAACGCCAATACGACAAGGCCAATATCCTTGGCCATGCGTGGGCCGATTTCAGCGACAT
>CAXBKM010000003.1:0-21322 GCA_963976265.1 uncultured Maricaulaceae bacterium | reverse complement strand
TTCTTCATTGTCGATTGCGGGGAGTGTTTCATCATTCATGTTAAAGCCTGCCAGGTTTTGTTAATTACGGTAAAGGTGCATATTCTTAAGCGTTGGGTACATGTGTGATATGTTTAGTTCAAGTGTTGAGTGCCGAAAATCTACTGAAGTGTGTAAATTCGGACTGTCATTGAAATTCGCGCGAGAGGGTTGTTGCATTGTCAGCCCACTTTAGGCCTCGTATCACGGACATGATTGAACAAGGGAATGCGTGATGCCCGATACTATGGTCCAGCCTGCAGAAAGCTTTTTTACAACCAATCTCGGGGCGTCAGATCCTGAATTGGCGTTGGCGATCCGTGATGAAATCCATCGTCAGCAAGACCAGATTGAGCTGATTGCATCGGAAAATATCGTTTCGCGCGCAGTATTGGAGGCTCAAGGCTCTCCGCTGACCAACAAATATGCAGAAGGCTATCCGGGCAAGCGCTATTATGGCGGCTGCGAGCATGTAGACCGCGCCGAAACATTGGCCATAGACCGTGCCAAAGCCCTGTTCGGTGCAGCTTATGCCAATGTCCAGCCCAGCTCGGGCAGTCAGGCCAATCAGGGTGTATTTTTGGCGCTGCTTAAACCGGGTGATTCGATTTTGGGGTTGAGCCTGGATGCCGGTGGGCATTTGACCCATGGGGCGCGGCCCAACATGTCCGGAAAATGGTTTGATGCGCACAGCTATGGCGTTCGTGAATCCGACGCGCTGATCGATCTCGACGCACTGCACGAGCAGGCCATGTCATTGAAGCCCAAAATGATCATTGCCGGGGGATCTGCCTACCCGCGCGTTATTGATTTCAAGGCATTCCGTGAGATTGCCGATGAGTGCGGCGCCTATCTGATGGTCGACATGGCCCATTTTTCCGGTCTGGTCGCGGGCGGTGCCTATCCCAATCCGGTGCCGCATGCCGATGTCGTTACAACGACAACCCACAAAACTTTGCGGGGCCCGCGCGGGGGGATGATCTTGTCACGCGATCTGGATCTCGGGAAGAAATTAAATTCTGCGATTTTTCCAGGTCTGCAAGGCGGACCACTCATGCATGTCATCGCGGCCAAGGCGGCAGCCTTTGGCGAAGCTCAGCGCCCGGAATTTGCCAATTACGCCAAAGCCGTGATTGCAAACTGCAAAGCCATGGCCAGCGCGCTGGAAGAGGCGGGCTATGCGCTTGTGTCCGGGGGCACGGACAGTCATTTGGCGCTGGTTGACTTGCGTCCGAAAAAACTGACCGGTGATATTGCCGAGAACGCTCTGGAGCGGGCTGGCATGACCTGCAACAAGAATGGCGTTCCCAATGACCCAGAAAAACCAACCGTGACATCTGGTCTGCGTATTGGCTCACCCGCCGGAACAACACGCGGTTTCGGTGAGGCCGAGTTTACCCAAATTGGCAAATGGATGGCAGAAGTGCTGGATGCATTGGCCAACAACCCGGCGGGAGACGCTGAAGTCGAAAAACGCGTCGGTGCAGAGGTCAAGGCACTGACAGCGCGCTTTCCGATTTACCCCGAACTGACGTAAGACACCGCCTATGCGATGTCCTTTTTGTAATCACGACGACACTCAGGTCAAAGATTCCCGCCCGGCAGAGAATGGCGGAGCGATCCGGCGACGACGGCAATGTCCGTCCTGCGCGGCACGCTTTACGACGTTTGAACGCGTCCAGTTGCGCGAACTGACCGTTGTCAAAAAGAATGGCCGCCGTGCGCCGTTTGATCGCGACAAGTTGACCCGGTCCGTCATGCTGGCCTGCCAGAAACGTGCACTGGATCCTGATCATATCGAACAGATGATTTCAGGCATCGTTCGCCGACTGGAAAGCAGCGGCGAAAGCGATATTGAATCAGGGAAAATCGGCGAGCTGATTATGGATGCGCTCAAGAATCTCGATCAGGTCGCCTATGTCCGCTACGCGTCCGTCTATAAGGACTTCCGCGAGGTCGAGGATTTCCGTGAATTCATCAAGGATGAGCGCCTGGGTCCCAAGGGTGAGGTTCTCGACCCTGAAAAGGGATGAGTGCGCCCACTCTAACCTTGAAGCTTGCGACATCACTCGATGGCCGTATCGCGTTGGCCAATGGTGCATCGCAATGGATCACCAGTCCGGAATCTCGAGCGCGGGTCCATGAATTGCGCGCCAAATCAGATGCCATCGTGACCGGGATCGGAACGGTATTGGCTGATGACCCGATGATGTCGGCGCGTCCTGCCGGCGAACTCGCTGAAAACCAGCCCGTTCGGGTGGTGCTCGATACACGTTTGCGCCTTCCAGACTCTGTCCAGATGCTGGCAGAACCCGCCAGCCCGGTTTGGGTCTATTGCGGCATGGACATTCCCGGTCCTGCTCGCACAGCGCTGGAAGCCAAGGGCGTTGATATCATGATGATCAACCGTTTTGACGGACCTTCGATTGCGTTTCGCAGTGTTATTGCCTCTCTGGTCGAGCGCGGCATGTACGCCATCCTGATCGAAGCGGGGAGCCGCGTGGCAGGCGCGGCCTTGCGCTCTGGTTTGGTCGACAGAATCGAATGGTTCCGTGCGCCGACGATACTGGGCGGAGACGGGCGCCCGTGCATTGATGCGATGGGATTTGAAAGACTGGATGAAACACCCATCTATAAGGCGGAGCGGGTCGAAGCGTGTGGCCCGGATCGTCATGAAAGTTATGTAAGGGCGAAGCAGTCATAATGTTTACAGGACTAGTCAGCGCCATGGGCCGGATCGAGACGATTGAGGCCGGTTCAACGCATCGTATGACCGTGTCGTCACCTTATGCCGTGGCGAGCTTGGAGGCGGGGTGTTCGATATCCCACGACGGTGCCTGCCTGACCGTCACTGATTTTCGGGCGATTGAGGGCGGATCGGTGTTTACGGTCGAGATTTCACCCGAGACGCTCAAGCTCACAACACTTGGCAATCTTGTCGTTGGTGACACGATTAATCTGGAACGCTCCCTGAAAATTGGTGATGAGCTGGGTGGGCATATGGTTACCGGCCACATTGACGGCCTGGGCCAAATTGTCGACCGCGATGACAATGATGGCTGGATCACATTGCATATGGCCGCGCCGGCAGAGCTGTCACGATTCGTTGCGCGCAAAGGGTCAATTGCCGTCAACGGTGTTTCACTCACCGTGAATAGTGTCGACGGGCACATCTTTAGCGTCATGATTATTCCACACACGGCGACTGTGACGACGCTTGGTCAATTGCAGCCCGGTATGGACGTAAACCTTGAGGTGGATTTGATGGCGCGTTACGCCGCGCGTCTGGCCGAAACGGCCATGCCGGACACAGGCCAATAGATGAACTCGCCCATCTCCCCCGTTGAAGATATCATTGAAGACGCGCGCAATGGCCGGATGTTTATTCTGGTCGATGCCGATGATCGCGAGAATGAAGGCGATCTGGTTATCCCGGCTCAGTTTGCGACACCCGATGCAATAAATTTCATGGCCAAGCATGGTCGAGGATTGATTTGTCTGGCACTGACCGCTGAACGCGCAAATGCGCTCAATCTCAAACTGATGTCATCAGAAAACCAGACGCGTCACCAAACGGCGTTTACGACGTCAATTGAAGCCAGAGAGGGCGTATCAACCGGAATTTCGGCTCACGACCGCGCCCGGACGATTTCGGTCGCCACTGCGCCGGAGAAGGGTGCAGATGATATTGTGACGCCCGGCCATGTCTTTCCGCTGGTGGCGCGCGATGGCGGTGTGCTGGTCCGCGCAGGGCATACCGAGGCGGCGATTGATGTGTCGCGGCTTGCCGGGCAAACGCCAGCCGGTGTGATCTGCGAGATCATGAATGAAGACGGGACGATGGCACGCATGCCCGATCTCGTCGCTTTCGCACAGCTTCATGGTCTCAAGATTGGGACGATTGCAGATTTGATCGCCTATCGGCGCGGTAATGACCGTTTCATCGAGCGCCGGATCGAAACCGATTTCGACAGTGATTGGGGCGGCCCGTTAAAGCTTGCCGTTTTTCGCAACACGCTGGACGGGGCGGAACATGTCGCCCTCATCAGGGGCAGGCCTGAGGCCGATACGCCAACCCTGGTACGTATGCACAAGGTCAGCTTTGCTGATGATGTCTTGCACGCGGCCGGACCGCGCGGCGGTCTGGTTGAGGCCGGGATCAAGGCTCTGATGGCTCATGACGGGCCCGGTGTGATGGTGTGCATCCGCGAGACCAACGCCAATGCAATCATGGAGCGCTTTGGCGCGCAGCCGGTTGAAGCGGCTGATGAGCGCGAAGCGCGCCGATTGCGCGAATACGGCATTGGCGCGCAAATCCTGCTCGAGCTGGGCGTTACCGACATGATTCTGGCGACAACCGCGCCGCAAACCATTATTGGGCTCGATGGATATGGCCTGTCGATTGTTGAGACACGCGACATTTCCGGAGATAGCGAATGACTGAAACTTCGCGGATTCTGATTGTTGCAGGCGATTTCTATACTGACATTGCCGACGCGCTGATTGATGGCGCGACAATCGCGCTTGAGACTTGCGACATTGACGTCATGCGCGTTCCCGGCGCGTTTGAGATCCCCGGTGTGATCGCCATGGCGGCACGATCTGATGCACCATATGATGGCTATATCGGCCTGGGCTGTGTGATCCGGGGTGAAACAAGCCACTATGACTATGTCTGCGGCGAGTCCGCGCGTGGACTTATGGAGTTGTCACTTGAGGGGCATGCGATCGGAAATGGCATTTTGACCGTTGAGAACCGTGAGCAGGCGCTTGTCCGCGCCATCAAGAAGAATAAGGGCCGAGATGCGGCGCAAGCCTGTTTGGCGATGATCGCCGCCAAGAAACGGTTTTTGGGTGAATCATGACGGATCGCAAGGACTCCGACCTCTCACGGATGGCCCGCCAGCGAGGTGCTGCCCGCCTGGCTGCTGTTCAGGCGCTTTACCAGATGGATATGACAGGGCGCGGTGCGTCCGGCGTTATCGATGAGTTCAAGCGTGCGCGTTTCGACCAGGAGAACGATGATGCGTCATTGCACGATGTTGACGTGTCGTTTTTTGCAGGCCTGGTCGCCGGCGTGGTCGAAGATCAGGGTGATATCGATCAGTTTGCCGCCCAATCGCTTGCTAAGACATGGAAACTCAGCCGGATCGACGCGACGTTGCGTGCCATATTGCGCGCGGCAAATTACGAGTTGCTGAACCGCAAGGATGTTCCGGCGCGCGTTGTGCTGGATGAGTATGTGACGATCGCAGCCGCTTTCTTTGATGGACCGGAGCCCAAATTCATTAATGCGGCTCTGGATGGAAGTGCACGTAAGGCACGTCGTGACGAGATCAAAGCCGGATGAGTTCAACGGGCGAATTTGAATTTATTCGCCAACGGCTGGCTCCGCTTGCCGCCAACTATCCCGGTGCCTTTGATCTGACCGATGATGCGGCTGTCCTGTCGGTGCCAGACGGTCAGGAAATCGTCGTTACGAGTGACACGTTGATCGAGGGCGTGCATTTTCTAGCCGATGATCCGGCCGATAGTGTGGCCATCAAAGCCTTGCGGGTGAGCGTATCTGACCTGTCTGCGATGGGCGCAACGCCCTCTGCTTGCATGTTGTCGATAAGCTGGCCGCGCGAAGGCTCTGACGAGCAACGCGAGCGATTTGTCGATGGCCTGGCGCAAGAATGCGCGGCGCGCGGTATCTCGCTCATTGGCGGCGACACGACGGTCACTGACGGGCCGTGGACCGTAACCGGCACATTGTTCGGTCTGGCGCCCAAAGGTGGCGTTGTGCGGCGTTCAGGCGCCAGGCCCGGCGATATTCTCGCGGTAACAGGTAGTATTGGAAATTCGGGCTTGGGATTGCAGGTGGCGCGCGGAACCGTTGATCTTAATCCGGCACTGAATACGCGCCTGGTTAAGCACTACCGTGTGCCGCCGGTTCGCAGCGACACCGCTGGATTTGTTCGGCAATTTGCCAGCGCAGCCATTGATATATCCGATGGATTGATCGCTGATTCCGGGCATTTGGCCAATGCCAGCGGTGTAGGTATCTGCCTTGAACTTCAGAAAATACCGGTGTCGGCAGGTCTGGCTGAGTTCTGGTTACGCGGTCACGACAGCTGGATTGATGGATTGGTTTTTCTGGCGACTTGCGGCGACGATTACGAATTGCTGCTCAGCATTCCGGCGGATCGGTTCGAGGCCGCGGCGGTCGCATTTGCATCGAAGGAATGCGCTCTGACAGTAATCGGACATGTCGCCAAAGGGCGTGGTGTGACAGTTCTGGGTGAGGGCGGAACTGAACTTCAAATTGGCAAGGCCGGTTTCACTCATTTTTGACAGATTTGTTCTAACCTCCCTGTGTCGAGTGGAGGTTGGTATGCGGATTTTTTTGATTTTGGTGAGCGCTTTGGGCCTCGGCATGATGCCGACCGTCTCTGCATTCGCAGACGGTGATGGCAGCAGTTCACGCAATGGCAACCGGATCCAGGCCGGGTTTACGCTCAATGATGAGGGTGAAGTCGTTACCGATGACGACGACGCGCATGAAGAGGTGGTCGACAATCCGCGCACCGTCATTCTGCCCGCTATCGCCACACCCTTGATCGTCGATAATCGGCTGATGGGATATGCGTACACGCAGGTCCGTTTTCAGGTCAGCGATGGCCATGATGCCTGGGATGTTCGCGAAAACGCGCACTATGCACTCGATGCCCTGATCCGCGCCAGTCACCGCGAATCGATTGCAACGGAAGATGGCCGCAGCATCGATCAGGAGTTGGCCATTGCGATCTGGATGCAGGCATTGTCGGATTATTATGGTCCCGATGTCGTGGAAAACCTCATGATTTCAACGCCAGACACACGAATGTTGCGCCGCTAAACCCCAATTACACAGCATTTGCAAACACTCTGTTGCGTGTGCGGTCGGCTTTGGGCATATTCCCGCCGCCTTTGGGAGGGGTCTTTCTGTGTCCGTTCGCTGTTGAAAGCGATAGGGTCAGGCATCCCCTGCCGTCCTGACAACGCTCAACACGAATGGGGCTTCACGCCATGCAATTGGAACTTTGGTGGGTAATCGCCGCCGGTCTGCTCGCCGTACTCTACGGTGTCTGGCAGAGTCGCTCGATCCTGTCGGCTGACGCCGGCTCCGACAAAATGAAAGAAATCGCTGCTGCTATTCAGGAAGGCGCAAACGCCTATCTGAAGCGGCAATACATGACGATTGGTATCGTAGGAATTGCCATCTTCGTCATCCTTATTCCGCTTCTCGGACTGCCCGTTGCGATTGGTTTCGCAATCGGTGCGATCCTGTCGGGCGCGGCTGGCTTTATCGGCATGCTGATCTCGGTCCGGGCCAATGTCCGTACCACGCAAGCCGCATCAAAGTCGCTCGCTGGCGGCCTTTCGATGGCGTTCCGCTCAGGTGCCGTTACCGGCATGCTCGTGGCCGGTTTGGCCCTCTTGGGTGTGACTGTTTATTATTTCATCCTCACTGAATCGATGGGCATTCCGGCAACGGAACGCACCGTGATCGACTCGCTTGTCGCGCTCGGTTTTGGTGCATCGCTGATCTCGATTTTTGCACGCCTCGGCGGCGGTATCTTCACCAAGGGTGCAGATGTTGGCGGCGATATGGTTGGCAAGGTTGAAGCGGGCATTCCCGAAGATGATCCACGCAATGCTGCGACGATTGCTGACAATGTCGGCGATAATGTTGGCGATTGCGCGGGTATGGCGGCTGACTTGTTCGAAACCTATGCGGTGACAGTCGTCGCTACGATGGTGCTGGCTTCGATCTTCTTCACCGGCACTGATGCGACGGCGATGATGTTCCTGCCATTGGCAATCGGCGGTGTCTGTATTGTCACCTCGATCATCGGCACATTCTTCGTCAAGCTCGGCAAGTCGAACAACATCATGAACGCGCTCTATAAGGGTTTTGTCGTTTCTGCGGTGTTGTCGCTGTTTGCGGTATTTGGCCTGATTTATCAGACCATCGGCCTTGAAACCGAATTTGTAACCAATGCCGGTTTGTCGATTTCCGGAATGGATTTGTTCCTGTGTGGCTTCATTGGTCTCGTCGTGACCGGCCTGATCATCTTCATCACCGAGTACTACACCGCCGTGGACAAGCGCCCGGTCAAGAGTGTGGCGCAAGCTTCGGTCTCCGGTCACGGCACGAACGTCATTCAAGGCCTGGCCGTTTCACTGGAATCAACAGCGCTTCCTGCCCTTGTGATCATTGCAGGCATCATCAGCACCTTTGTGGTCGCTGGCCTGTTCGGTATCGCGATTGCGGTCACCACGATGCTGGCGCTCGCCGGTATGGTTGTTGCGCTCGATGCTTTCGGTCCTGTGACGGATAATGCGGGCGGTATCGCTGAAATGGCGGGACTTCCCGAAGATGTTCGTAACACGACAGATGCACTCGATGCCGTAGGCAACACCACAAAGGCTGTCACCAAGGGGTATGCCATTGGGTCGGCCGGTTTGGGCGCGCTGGTTTTGTTCACGGCCTATACCGCTGATATCGAACACTTCATCAGCACAGCAACCGAAGGCACATTCTTCCATGGTCTGATTTATGGTGGAAACGCGATTGCGGCGAATGTCGTGAACTTCTCGCTGTCGAACCCGTATGTCGTCGTTGGCCTGCTCTTTGGTGGCCTGCTGCCCTTCCTCTTCGGCGGTATGTCGATGATGGCCGTGGGCCGTGCGGCTCAGTCGGTTGTTGTGGAAGTGCGTCGTCAGTTCCGCGAAAAGCCGGGCATTATGGCCGGTACGGAAAAGCCGGATTATGGCCGTGCCGTTGATTTGCTGACCAAGGCTGCGATCCGCGAAATGATCGTGCCATCCATGCTTCCCGTGCTCTCACCGATCGTTCTGTTCGGTGTGATCATGTTGATCGCCGGAACAGGGCCCGCCCTGTCGGCTGTTGGCGCGATGCTGCTGGGTGTGATTGTGACGGGCCTCTTTGTCGCCGTCTCGATGACCTCAGGCGGTGGTGCCTGGGACAATGCCAAGAAGGCCATCGAAGATGGCTTCACGGATAGTGATGGCGTGTTGCATGAAAAAGGTTCAGAGGCTCACAAAGCATCTGTAACCGGCGATACGGTCGGCGATCCCTACAAGGATACTGCTGGTCCCGCTGTGAACCCGATGATCAAGATCTCCAATATCGTGGCGCTCTTGCTCCTTGCTGTTCTCGCGCGCAACTTCTAGCGCAACAGCGACATCCGAATATGGAAAAGCCCCGGCCAAGCGGCCGGGGCTTTTTTCTATTGCGTAGACTGTTTGGCTTACTGGTCGCGGCGAGGACCACCGGCGCCGCCCGGAAGGTTCTGCTCTCCGGTGAAAGACCCGGCCGGCAAGCGACCGATATTGCCGAGCAATTGCTCCAAAAGGCTCAATTCACGACCGCGTGTCGGTGTTTCGCGATCGACCACGGCAACACGGCGACCATCGGTCAGACCGAATTCTTCAACTGTCTCGACCATGCCATTGGCGTCGAAATGGACAGCAAAAATCCGCCGTTCACGGGCCCGCGACTGCTGATAGGCCAGCGATTCACGCGTTTCAGAGATGTAATACCATGTGCTGTCGCGGCGGCTCTCGTCGAGAATGCCCGCAACACTGCGTGTCGACGGATTGCCCAGCCGGTTCAGCAGGGATGACTGGGTGTCTTCGCCTGGCGTAATGGTTGGCGCTTCTTCGTCGGCATAGCGATAGCCGTGATTGCGCAGTGTGGGCGTACAGGCGGCGACGCCCATGACACAGATGGCCGCGATAACAAGACGGGAAGTTTGCATGGGCGGGACGTCCTTGTACGTAAATGTCTGTTCAGGCGCGTTGACCTAACCGAGCCTGACCTTAGCTTCAAGCAATGAAAAAGTTGAGAGGCTGATACATGTTCTCGTTTCTAACTGGCAGTCGACGCAGAAAAGCCTATGGCGACAACCTTTATCAGGCCTGTGTCGCACAGGCACGCGCGCCAGAACTTTACCGTGATTTGGGCGTCTCGGACACGCCGGAAGGTCGTTATGAGCTTATCAGCCTGCATGTCATGTTGCTCATTCGGCGTTTGAATGCCGAAGGCGACAAAGGACGCGAAGCTGCCCAGGAGGTTTTTGATTCGATGTTTCGCGACATGGACTATGCCCTGCGCGAGATGGGGGTGGGCGATATGAGCGTGTCGAAGAAAATTCGGGCACTGGCCAAAGCCTTCTATGCCCGCATGGAAGCTTTTAAACCCGGTTTGGATGCCGGCGATGCGGTCATGTTGAGCGATGCGATGCAGGCCAGCATTGAGGCCAGCGATGCAATCGATCATTCAGGCTTGGCAGCCTATGCACTCGCCTGTGAAGCCAGCTTGGGCGCGCAGGACGGGCAGGGTCTGCTTGCGGATGTCGCTCCCAGCTTTGCCAGCGTCATGCGGGCGCACGCTTGAAACCCTGCTCTTATAGGATAAGGTCCGCGCGACGCAGCGACCATGCCTTTTCCATGCAGGACCGCCATTCATCATGACACAATTGGTAACGATTTCTGTAGACGCGATGGGCGCGGACGACGGCCCTGTGATTGCCATTGATGGCGTTGAAGCGATTCTGGCGCGCAAGCCCGGACAGGCCATGCGGTTTCTCATGCATGGTGACGAGGCCCAGCTGGCGCCACTGATCGCCGCAAAATCCGAGGCAGTTCGCAACACCATAGAGATTCGCCACACGGACAGTGAAGTTCGAATGACCGACAAGCCCAGCGAGGCCGTGCGCCGGTCGCGCGGCTCGTCGATGTGGAATGCGCTGATCTCGGTCAAGGAAGGCGAAGCGGCAGCTGTTGTTTCTGCCGGTAACACCGGTGCGCTGATGGCGATTTCAAAAGTCGTTCTGCGTATGAAAAAAGGCGTTCACCGACCTGCAATTGCCGCGTCATGGCCGACTGTCAAAGGTCACACAGTCGTTCTGGATGTCGGCGCGAATGTCGAGTGCAGTGCCTCCCAATTGGTTGAATTCGCCATTATGGGTGAAGCCTATCACCGCGCCGTCCATGGTTCGTCCAATCCGACCGTTGGCTTGCTCAATGTGGGTCAGGAAGAGCTTAAGGGGAATGACACTGTCCGTGAGGCTGCGCGCCTGATCCAGGACGCGCATTTGAAGCTTAATTATTATGGCTTTGTCGAAGGCGATGACATTTCCATGGGTCAAACCGATGTCGTGGTGACCGATGGTTTCAGCGGCAATATCGCGCTGAAAACCGCTGAAGGCGCGGTGAAGCTCGTCGCGGCATGGATGCGTGAATCTTTCACCAGTTCAATGAGTGCCAAGGCAGGGGCCGCCTTGCTGAGCATTAATGGTCTGAAACAACTTCGTACCCGTCTGGACCCGCGTTCGATCAATGGCGGCGTGCTGTTGGGCCTCAACGGCATGGTCATCAAGAGTCATGGCGGAACGGATGGCGAAGGCTTCGCAACCGCTCTGGGTATCGGCGTTGACCTCGCGCCCAGTCATTTCCTCTCGGAAATTGAAGGCAATCTGGCGCGTCTTGCTGATGCCAACGACGCCGAAATGGCCAAGGAGCCCGCCGAGTGACCCAAATATTGACGCGCGTAACCGGCGTCGGAAGCTATTTGCCAGACCGCATTGTGACCAATGACGAGTTAGCGAAAACTGTCGACACAAATGACGCATGGATACGTGAACGCACTGGCATCAAGCGGCGCCATATCGCCGCCGAGGGTGAAACCACTGTGGATATGGGCGAGGCAGCCGCCAGGCGTGCGCTCGACCATGCCGGCATGGATGCCAGTGATATTGATCTGATTATTGTCGCGACAACAACGCCGGATCTGGTCTTTCCATCCAGTGCCGCAATGATCCAGGGACGACTGGGCATTCGAATCGGTGCGGCTTTTGATGTTCAAGCAGTGTGTTCCGGCTTCATTTACGGGATGTCGATTGCCGATGGTCTGATTCAACTCGGTCAACATCGCAACGCTCTGGTCATTGGCTCGGAGACCATGTCACGGATTATTGACTGGACCGACCGCTCGACCTGCGTCCTGTTTGGCGACGGGGCCGGGGCCTTTGTACTGGAAGGGCGCGCGATCGTTCCAGATGAAACCGACCCGCGCCGCCTGATCGGGTCTTATCTGCGTGCAGACGGGTCTTTTCTGGAATTATTGCGGACAACGGGCGGTATTTCATCGACCCAGTCGTCCGGCCTGCTGACCATGCAAGGCAATTCGGTTTATCGCCATGCCGTCACAAAAATCAGCGAAGCGATGTCTACCTTGATGCAGAAACACGGCGTCACCAGCGAAGACATTGACTGGTTTGTGCCGCATCAGGCCAATCAGCGCATACTCGAAGGTGTATCAAAACGCATGGGTATTGACGCGGCAAAAGTGATTTCGACCGTTGCTGAGCAGGGGAATACGTCGGCTGCTTCGGTACCCTTGGCGTTCGATCAAGGTGTACGTGACGGACGCATCAAACGCGGTGAATTGTGTCTTCTGGAAGCTTTAGGTGCGGGTTTCACTTGGGGATCAGCTTTGATTCGGTTTTAATCACGTTTTCGCGGTTGCGTTGACGGATGGCCGGTTACAGGAATAGTTTGCGCTCTTCTATCGGGGGAATGAGATGGCAGGAAAAACTTTAACGCGAGCAGACCTCGCTGAAGCAGTCCACGGTGATGTGGGTCTGACGCGTCAGGAATCAGCGGATCTGGTCCAGTCCATGCTCGGAATGATTTCCGACACTTTGGCGTCTGGTAAACCAGTCAAGCTGTCGTCCTTCGGGTCGTTTCAGCTGCGCGACAAGAATGGGCGAATTGGCCGAAATCCCAAAACGGGCGAAGAGGTTCCCATTGATCCTCGTCGTGTATTGGTATTCAAGCCATCCCAGGTTTTGAAAGAAAAGATCGACGGCGCCCTGTCGAAGGGTTGAAGGCGTGTCTGATAAGTCACCAGATGCCTATCGGACGATCAGTGAGGCGGCGAAGGAATTAGACCTTCCCGCTCACGTTTTGCGTTTCTGGGAAAGCAAATTTCCGCAATTAAAACCCGTTAAGCGCGCAGGTGGTCGCCGTTATTACCGGCCTGGTGACATTGCCCTTCTGCGCGGGGTCAAACACCTGCTCTACGAAGATGGCTTTACCATCAAGGGCGCTCAAAAGTTTATTCGGGACAATGGTGTGGCCGCCGTGGCGGGTCATGCCGATTGCACGCAGACACAGCCGGAACCGCCGGCGATTGCCGAACGCTATGCGCCATCGCCAGGCGACAGCTCGCCCACGGTGATGCCGTCTTCGCCGCGGCGCGATTTGTCGAAGACGATCAAACGTCTTGAGGAGGCCAAAATCCGCCTCGATTCGGTGCTGTCGGAACATATGCGTTAGCAACAATAACGGGTGCAATCGTCTGGCCAGAAATATCGGCGCGTGGCGGCATCGAATTGTTGCAGGCGTGTGCCGCTCACCCTATAAGCAGCCTCCCCAGCGGGCGCAGACCGGGCCCGCTTGATAAGTCGGAGCGTAGCGCAGCCCGGTAGCGCACTCGCCTGGGGGGCGAGGGGTCGCAGGTTCAAATCCTGCCGTTCCGACCATTTTCATTCGTTCGATTGGCGATGTGCCCGCGCAATCCATCCCGATGCGAGCATCAGGCAGAGGGCGGATGCGGTAAAGAAATAGAGGCCCGGTAGTTCGGCGGCGCTCGCAACACCTGATCGACCCAGCGTAAACACGACCAGCGCGGCAATTAGCACATCCATCATTGTCCACTTGCCGAGCGTTTCAACGATACGAATTTCACGATGGCTGACATTCCCCGGTGTCGCGAGATGCAGGCGGATGAGCGCCAGCGCCTTCAAGGCCGGGAAAACCATCGAAAAAACAATAACCACAAAACCCAGCAGATGATCATCGCCGGCTAGCAGGGCGCGCGCCACATCGATCAGCGAGTAGGCGTCACGCCAGAAGATGAAACGTTGTGTTTCCAGAATAGGCAGCAACAGGCCGAGCGGCAGAAGTATGATCCCCAGAAACAAGACGACCCGGGCCATGGCGCCGCCATTGCCGCTTGGGTTGCGACGCCGCTGCGCGATGGTGGGCGCCAGTCGCGGCGTTGTTGCATCATAATTGGCCATGCGCGCGTCCTTTGATATCGACCCTCTATTTTGTCGTCACCAACGAATTGTGCACTGCAGTCAATAACCGCTTGTGCTGGCAACTTTCTCTGAATGATAGCGATCATCGCCCAAAAATTCACCTGCGGCCTGCGCGCGCTTGTAAAACAGGCCGATATCGTATTCGTCCGTCATGCCGACTCCGCCATGCAGCTGAATGCCCTCAGATGCTGCAAACCGCGAAATGGCGGTGGCCTTGGCCTTTGCGGCCGCGATCCAGAGGGGGGCTTGCGAGGGCTCACTATCGAGCGTGCGTAGCGCCTTTATGACGAGTGAGCGTGCCAGCTCAAGCTCACACAAAATCTCGGCGGCGCGGTGCTGGATGCCCTGAAAGGACCCAATGGCCGCGCCAAACTGGGTGCGTTCCTTGAGATAGGTGAGGGTGCGTTCAAAGGATTCTTCCGCAATGCCGAGGGCTTCCGCCGCGACGCAGGCCGATCCCGCTTGCAGAATGAAGGCAAGGGTCGCGGCCCCGTCTTCAGCGTCAGACAGCCAGGAATCACCGTCGAGTTTCACATCGGTAAAATCAATATCCGCTGGTGCATGGCTGTCGACTGTGCGGCGCATGGTTTTGGTCACGCCGTCCGTCTTGGGGTCAACCAGAAAAAATCCGACACTGCCATCATCCAGTTTTGCCGTGACGATCAGCATGTCTGCGCCATTGCCGCAGGCAACAAAGCGCTTGGCACCATTTAGGCTGAACCCGTTTCCGTCCTTGGTGGCGGTCAGATTGATCGCGTCAGGATGGTGGCGGGCCGCTTCGTCAATGGCAAAGGCATAGACAGCCTCACCGCTGGCGATTTTCGGCAAATGGGTTTGTTTTTGTGCATCTGTCCCGGCGTGCCGCAGCGCGGTCGCGCACAGGATTGCCGATGGAATATAGGGCGATGCCGTCAGCGTGCGGCCCATTTCCTGAAGCAGAACTCCCGCCGCTGAAAATCCCATATCGACACCGCCATAGGCTTCCTCGATCGCGACGCCGGTCCAGCCCATTTCGGCCATGTCACGCCATACGGCATGACGGAAGCCATCCTTGCAGCCTTCGTCTCTTATCCGGCGCAGTTCCGATACTGGCGATTTTTCAGTGAGATAAGCCTTGGCCGCGTCGCGCAGCATTTGCTCTTCTTCGGATAGTACGTAGCTCATGATTATCCTCCGGCTCAGGCGCTTGGCAGGTCAAGCACGCGCTTGGCCAGAATGTTCAACTGAATTTCTGAAGTGCCGCCCTCAATCGAGTTCGCGCGAGATCGCAGCCAATCGCGTGCGGACTGACCATCGGACGGATCATCGCCTTCCCAAAGCAGACCGTCGGCGCCCAAAGCCGACATGTTCAGCTCGTGTCGCCGCTTGTTCAGCTCTGTGCCGACATATTTCAGCATGGAGGCGCGCGCGCCCACACCTTGACCGGCATCGGACTCGTCCTTGACGCGTTGCAGTGTGGCTTCGAACGCCAGCGCATCAATGGTCAGGCGCGCAACGTCGCCGCGCAGGATCGGATCGCTGACCTTGCCATCGTCGCCAACTTCGCCCGATTTGTGCGCCGCCATGACAGGGTTCATTCCGCCAAACATGCCGCCAGCCGACACGATATTGGTGCGTTCATGCGAGAGCAGATATTTGGCAATGTCCCAGCCCTTGCCAGCTTCACCGATCCGGTTGGCTTTGGGCACGCGAACATCGTCAAAGAAGGTTTCACAGAAAGGCGATTTCCCGGAGATCAATTTGATCGGCTGGGTAGAGACACCTTCGGTGGCCATATCAATCAGAATGAAGGAAATACCCTGATGCTTGGGTGCATCGGGTTCGGTTCGAACCAGTGCAAAAATCCAGTCGGACTTGTCCGCATAGCTGGTCCAGACCTTTTGGCCCGTTACCCGGTAATCATCGCCATCGCTGACGCCTTTGGTGCGCAATGATGCGAGGTCGGATCCGGCACCGGGCTCGGAATAGCCCTGGCACCAGCGAATCTCGCCGCGAATGATTTTGGGCAGATGTTCGTGTTTCTGATCTTCGGAGCCGTATTTGAGCAGAGCTGGCCCCAGCATCCAAATGCCAAAGGAGGTGAGTGGGTCATGGGCCTGAATGGCCTTCATTTCCTCTTTCAGGACCAGCGCTTCATCTTTTGACAGGCCCCCACCACCATATTCTGTAGGCCAGGTAGGCGTGGTCCAGCCGCGATCTGCCATCCGGTCCAGCCAGAGTTTCTGGTCATCGCTGTAGAATTCGAAATTGCGACCGCCCCAGCAGACTTCGCGCTCATCCTTGATTGGGCCGCGCATTGTTTCCGGACAATTATCGGCCAGCCAGCTGCGGACGTCAGATCGGAATGTTTCCAGATCGCTCATGAATCTCCCCTGTGTTTGTTGGAGCAGAGACTAGCGCGTCATGCATTTAAGGCGAGCCCAAAAATTTGGGTTTATTCATATGCGAAAATGGGCATGCCGCGTCCTACCCGCGCACCGGTCTTGCCTTTGCCAGCCAATTCGCTAGGTCGGCTATTACAAGGAGGCGTTTTTCATGGCTGTGGCACCTGAAACCAGCAAACCTGTATTTTGGTGGCTAGTTGTCATTGGCGCGATGGTCTGCGCCATGATCCTGGTCGGCGGGGCGACCCGGCTAACCGATTCCGGCCTGTCGATCACGGAATGGAAGCCGGTCACCGGGGCCATTCCACCGCTCAGCCTTGAGGCCTGGCAGGAAGAATTCGACCTTTACCGGGCCAGTCCTGAATACCAGTTGCAAAATCGCGGCATGAGCCTGGCTGAATTTGAGTTCATCTATTGGTGGGAATGGGGGCATCGCTTTTTGGGCCGGATGATCGGGCTCGTCTTCTTTGTACCGCTTGTCGTATTCTGGATCCGTAATCAGATACCTACGCGCATGAAGCCGCGCCTGGTCGGTTTACTGGCTTTGGGCGGTCTGCAGGGATTTGTCGGCTGGTGGATGGTCGCCAGCGGTCTCGTGGACCGCGTTGATGTGAGCCAATACCGGCTGGCCGCCCATCTCAGCCTCGCATTTGTCATCCTGGGCGCCACGCTCTGGCTGGCACTGGAAGCGCGCAATGGTCCGGCCAGGCGCGGGCAGGGGCAATTGACAAAATGGGCGCTCGCATTCTGGGGATTGATCTTTGTACAAGTCGCATTGGGGGCGTTTGTCGCAGGCCTGGACGCCGGGCGCATTTTCAATACATGGCCGCTGATGGACGGGCGTTTGATCCCGGAGGGGTATCTGGGCGGAATGAGTTGGTTCCAGGCGGCGTTTGAAAGCCGCCCAGCCGTTCAACTCCATCACCGCTGGACAGGGTATCTTGTCGCTATCGCCACACTATTTTTGATGTTCGCACTACGGCGAACAGGTTTGCCAACCTTGCGTAAAAGCGCTCATGGCCTCGTCATGCTGGTCGGGTTGCAAGTGGTCCTTGGCATCGTCACGCTTATGCTGGCTGCGCCGCTCTGGCTGTCTTTGATGCATCAGGGCGGAGCGATCGCGCTCTTCCTGTTTGCCGGGCTGACGACCTGGCGTGTGCGGATTGCAGACTAATCAGCCAGAATGACGTCGCGGGCAAAGCTCTCGCGCGCGATCACGCGGACTCGGCCATCATCCTCGTCAATAATCGCGACAAGGCCGGACTGATAGGACGCTCCGCCATAGGAGGCCTCCGTGATTGCCATGGCACCAGGGCGCGCAATGCCTGGTGTGGAAAGCCCCATGACGATACGGGCCGTTGTAATGTTTGCCAGCGATTGTGCATCAAATACCTGCAAGGTTTCGTCTTGCCCGGATGCCGCAATAATAACGGCGCGCCCGCTGAGCCGACTGGAGGCCATATGGACGGCATTAAACGGCGTCTGAGCGGAAACCGTGCCGTCGGTTTCCAGCTTTAACAGGCTGGATGTCGGGCCGCCCGTATAGACTGCTCCATCAATGGACGTGCAGCTTCGTGCAGGCGCGGGCAGGGTATACGACCGGATAAGTTCGGTTCCGATCAAATCGCCCCCACTGTCTGAAATGCGCCAGATTTCTGCGGTCGCATCGCGTCCCAGAACGGCAATTTCGACAAATCCGGCCCCTTCGCGGACAAAACACAAATTGCTGGCAGCCGGCATCGTAATCGGTGCCAGCGGGGCTTCTATGGCATCAGGTCCTGATCGCACCAGGACATAGGCGCGCAGGATATTGTCCTGTGTATCAACTCCGATAATCAGCGGCAGTGCTTCTCCGCGAAGTGCGAAATTGGGTGAGACCGCCAGGCCAGACAGGCGCGGTCCGGTCATGCGCGTGACAATTTCGCCATCGGCATTAAACAGATCAAGCCCGCCATCACGCGGCGCGGTGACAATCAGGCCGGTCCACGGGGCGTCTCCATCCGGTATGAAGGCCACCGCGCGCGCGGTCGATCCAATATCCTGAAAGGCCGCCGTTACCGTAATATCGGTTACGGTCGAAGAAACGTCCTGATCATTCGAGACATCGGTGTCCGGCGCATCGTCTGCCGGTTGGCAAGCGGCGAGGGCGCCTGCGATCAGGATTCCAGCGAGCGTTCGGCCCAGGGGCCGCGAATGGCGAATGTTCGCCCCGGACGTTTTTGAACATTGACGAAAAGTGTCGATCCATCGGGAGAAAAACATAGGCCACAAAACTCGCTGAAATTATTGTCGTCGCCACCATCGGCATTGCGAGCGATTGTATAGACACGTCCTTGCGGCGTCACGCCGCGAATGTACTGCTCGTCAGGACCGTCTTCTGCGACGATCAGATCGCCCCAGGGCGCGAAGGTGATGTTGTCGCACCATTCCAGCACGCGGGTGTCATCGGTTTCGATATAGAGCTGCAGCTGGCCGGGTGAAGAGGCTTCGCCGGACGTCCCTTCAGACGCACTCGGGCGGTATTTCCAGATCTGTCCGCTTTGCAGTGGCCCGCCATCGGTGGTGGTGAAGTAGATATCGCCATCACCGCCATACCAGCAGCCTTCACCGCGCGTGAAATGCGCGGCCCCCAGCGCAATGTGGCGGCCGGCGAGATCATTGTCCGGATTGTCGATGTCCTGAATGTCCATCCATTCAATATCGAGCCATTCGCCGCGTTGCGGACCGTCACCCGGCGTCCAGTTGCGCATATCCATGCCGGGCCGCCCGCGTACGACAAGCCCCTGCAGCCGGCCGCCGCGCCACAATTCTCCGGGGAAATCGGGAATGTAGCGGTAGAAGAGGGCTGGCCCGCCAAAGTAGTCTTCTGTTTGGTAGGCGATGCCGGTGCGTGGATCGATGGCCACAGCTTCGTGCATGAAACGGCCCATGCCGCGAATGGGAATGGGCTCAACCAGACCGTTCGCGCTGGACGGGACTTCAAACACATAACCATGATCCCGATTGGCGTTGTCGCCGACCTGTTCGATGGTTTCCTCGCAGGTTAGCCAGCTGCCCCAGGGCGTCGGGCCGCCCGCACAATTATTATACGTCCCGGCCAGCGACATGAATTCGCTTTCGACATTCAACGTATCGGGATCAAGCACCAGCGTAGTTGTTCCCCCCAATTGGGGCGCTCCGGTTGGCGTGAAATCCCAGACTTTGGTTCGGTCAATCCGGCCGAGGCGCTCAGCCGATTCGCCAAAAGCGGAGACGTCGGTCTGGCCCGGCCAGAGCTCATGATTTCGTACAAGCGCAATTTTGCCATCCTCGCGTTCGAAGGCAGCCATGCCGTCTGGATCGCCTGGAACCAGAAGCCCGTCGGACATTTCGTGCCCCGTCTCGGAAATCACCTGATGGGAAAATCCGCGCGGCAAGTCGATCAGGTCCTGACGGTCGCGCATCAGCGGTCCATAGCCCTGAACCTGGTTGAGATAATTGGCTTGCAACACTTTGGGGCCACAAGCCGCCAAGGAGGAGAGCGCAGAGAATGCAGTCGTTGTCGCTGCCGCATTTCGCAAAAAGGTTCGCCGTGAAACTGACATGGAAGGCTCCGAGTGGTTTACGAATCTTCATAGTCCAAAGCGGGCAAGGGCGGAATAGTGTCGCGGACAATTCATATTAGCGGTATTATCTTACCGTATATCTAACTGTATAAAACTGCACTATTATTCTGAACCTTGTTGACGCAAAGCAACATTGGCCCTAGGGACGCGCATCGATTTTCTGGCAATTGCCGAAACCATATGAGACTGACCCATGAAGACATTCTCCGCCAAACCCGCGGAAGTGACGAAAAACTGGATCATCGTCGACGCTGAAAATGCTGTCGTCGGGCGTCTGGCTGCTTTCGTTGCGACCCGTCTGCGCGGCAAACACCGCACGGATTTCACACCGCACATTGATGTGGGCGACCATGTTGTTGTGATCAACGCTGACAAGGTTCGCTTCACGGGTGTGAAGATGAAAGACAAGCGCTATTACCGCCACACCGGTCATCCTGGTGGGATCAAGGAAACATCGCCTGCGAAAATCCTTGAAGGCAAGCACCCGGAGCGCGTCGTTGAACTCGCCGTTCAGCGTATGCTGCCCAAAGACAGCCCGCTGGCGCGCGCACAGTTCTCGAAACTGCGCGTCTATGCCGGCACCGAGCACCCCCATGAAGCCCAGCAGCCTGAAGTCATCGACTTCAAGGCATTGAACAGCAAAAACGCGCGGAGCGAAGCATGACCGAACAAACGCGCTCACTCGAAGATCTCAAGGACGCACTCAAGGGTGCGGACTCACCTGTCGCTGAAGCGGTGGCTGAAGAAGCCCTGCCTGAGCCAAAAATCGACGCCCATGGTCGCGCCTATGCGACCGGCAAGCGTAAGGACGCGGTTGCTCGCGTCTGGATCAAACGCGGTAATGGCAAGGTCACGGTCAATGGTCGTGAGCAGGAGGTGTATTTTGCACGCCCCGTGCTGCGCATGATCATTCGTCAGCCATTTGAAGTCGCGGCTCGCCTCGACGAGTTTGACGTGATCGCAACCGTCAAGGGCGGTGGCCTCTCTGGTCAAGCCGGTGCTGTTCGTCACGGTATTTCCAAGGCGCTCACATATTTTGAGCCGGAATTGCGTCGCCCGCTGAAAGCCGAAGGCTTCCTGACCCGCGACAGCCGCGTCGTCGAACGTAAAAAGTACGGCAAGAAAAAAGCCCGCCGCAGCTTCCAGTTCTCGAAGC
>CAXBKM010000002.1:0-30504 GCA_963976265.1 uncultured Maricaulaceae bacterium | reverse complement strand
CGCCACCGGGGAAGTTGTTCCGTGGCTTGGCGCATCACCCGTCTTCGTCGATATCGACCCGGTGACCTACAATATGGATCCGGCGCATCTCGAAGCCTCGATCGAAATGGTCAAGGCTGAAGGCAAATTGACCCCGAAGGTTATCATTGCCGTCGATCTGTTCGGCCAGCCGGCCAATTATCCGGAAATTTCCCGCATCGCCAAAAAACATGGCCTGAAACTGATCGCCGACTCGGCGCAAGGTTTTGGTTGTACGATCAATGGTCGTCACCCAAGCGACTGGGCTGATGCCGTTACGACATCCTTCTTCCCGGCCAAGCCTCTGGGCTGTTATGGCGATGGCGGCGGCGTCATCACCAATGACGCAAACCTGCACGAAATCATGGATTCGCTGCACGTCCACGGTAAGGCGACCAAGAGCGACATTGAAGGCCGGTCCTTCGAACACGATCCAAAATACCTCAACACGCGCATCGGCATGAATTCGCGCCTTGATACAATCCAGGCCGCGATCCTGATCGAGAAGCTGGCGATTTTTGCCGACGAAATCGAGGCACGGAACCGCGTCGCCGCGCGCTATAACGCGCATCTCGCTGATCATGTTGCCTCTGTACCCGGTATGATTGAGGGCGGCGTTTCGGTTTGGGCGCAATACACGATCGAACATGATGACCGGGCCGCCCTGGGCGCTCACCTGAAATCCAAAGGCGTGCCATCGGCAGTCTACTATCCAATCCCGATTCACAAGCAGGACATCTATAGCCGCTACCCGCTTGGCCCAGGTGGCCTGCCGGTTTCGGAAGAGAAAGCCGAGCGCGTGATTTCACTCCCCATGCACCCCTATCTCGACGAAGCCACGCAAGATCAGGTGATCGAAGCGGTTCGCAGCTTCAACGGCTAAAGAATGACCACCAAGGACACGACAATGATGGCTCATCCCAAGGCGGACACTCCCGCCATGATCAAACTCGCTGACGCTTTTGAAAAAAAGGCAGCCGACCGCACACTCGTGGTGGGCGTCATGGGGCTGGGCTATGTCGGCCTGCCCCTCGCGCAAGCCTATTGCCGTCAGGGCTTCAAGGTTATAGGCTTTGATGTCACTGAGGAGAAAGTCGAAAAACTCAATAACGGTCAGTCCTTTATCAAGCACATCTCTGATGACTCGGTGAAATTGATGCGCGATTCCGGTCGCTTCGAAGCCACCACCGACCTGGATCGTCTCAACGAGCCCGATGCGATCCTCATCTGTGTCCCAACACCGCTCGACAAACACCGCGACCCTGATCTGTCCTATGTCGTGAAATCGACCGAAGCCATTGGCGCACAATTGCGCGAAGGCCAGATCGTTATTCTGGAATCAACAACCTATCCGGGCACCTCGGATGAGATCATGCAGCCCATTCTGGAAAATCTGAGTGGTCTGAAAGCCGGTGAACATTTCGCCATCGCCTACAGTCCGGAACGGGAAGATCCCGGCAATCCCCAGTTTGAAACATCGACCATCCCGAAAGTTGTCGGCGCCGATACACATGCCGAAAGTCGTATGGCCGTTGCGATTTACACCGCTATCGTGCCGCAGGTCGTCCCCGTTTCTGACGTTCGCACGGCCGAAGCCGTCAAGCTGACCGAAAACATCTTCCGCGCCGTCAACATCGCGCTCGTCAACGAGCTGAAGACGATTTATGGAGCGATGGACATTGATGTCTGGGAAGTCATACGTGCGGCTGACACCAAGCCATTCGGTTTTATGGCCTTTTACCCCGGTCCGGGTCTGGGCGGTCACTGCATTCCGATCGACCCCTTCTACCTGTCGTGGAAAGCCCGCGAATTTGGCATGACAACCCGCTTCATCGAATTGTCGGGTGAGATCAACGCCAACATGCCCGGCATGGTCGTCGATGCGGTTGCCGCGCAACTCTCCAATCGTCTGGAGAAATCCATCAAGGGCGCGAAAGTCCTTCTCGTCGGCCTCGCCTACAAGAAAAATGTCGATGACATGCGTGAAAGCCCGTCTCTGACGCTTGTCGAGATGCTGGAAGCACGCGGTGCGCACGTTGAATTCTACGACCCCTACATTCCGGTCGTGCCGTATGATCGCGATCATCCCGAATATGCTGGTCGCAAGTCCATCGAATGGACCGCCGAGAAGCTGAAAGAATTCGACACGGCGCTGGTCGCAACCGATCACGACAATGTCGACTACAATGTTCTTCTGGAAAATGTTCCCTTCGTCGTCGACACGCGTAATGCCTGTCAGATGCACGCGACTGAGTATGGCGACAAGATCGTCAAGGCCTGATTTAGGACGCGGGGGCGCGACAGCGCCCCCGTAATCAGTCTATTGAGGACCTCATGAAGGTCTTGCTGCTAGCCCGCCATTTCCCGCCTGCCGTGACCGGTGGTGCGCGGCGCCCCTATTTGTGGGCCAAGGGGCTGGCGGCCAATGGCGTCGACGTCTTTGTCGTCGCACCCGATATTCCAGGCGATGTGAGCGGCAGCGCCGAACCGCATGCCCATCGCGACCCGCCGACAGGCGTCCCGGGACAACCGACCTTTCGCGATCTTGCGCGTGATTTATTGCTGTGGCCGGACCCTGATATTCGCTGGACCAAGCGCGCAGCAAGGCACGCGTTTGAGGCCTGCCCGTTCAGCCCTGACTGGATCATTACGACCAGCCCACCGGAATCGATCCACGCGGCGGGGCCCATCCTGCTCGATCACTGGCCGACCGCGAAATGGGCCGTTGATGCGCGCGATCACTGGCTGGTACGCCCTTTTCGCAAGCAGCGCGACAATCCCCTGCGTAAGGCTATCGAAACCCGCCAGGCCACTGCGATGCTCAAACGCGCCCGTGCGGTCTTTGCGGTCAATGAGTTGATTCGGGACGAATATGCGGCCTACGCACCGGACGCGTTGTGCCGCGAACTGCCCCATTTTGTGATGCCGGCAGCCGAGCCATATGATTTTGACGGAGACGACGTGAATCTCGTCCATACGGGCAGTTTCAAAATGTCGGATCCAGACGTGTCGATTAATCCCGTGCTGGACGCTTTTGAAATCGCACATCGATCCAATACGGCTCTGCGCCTGCATCTCGTCGGCCGCCTGCGCGATGACGAGATCGCACAGGTCAAACGATCAGACGCTGCCCACGCCATAAGCGTTCACGGCGTTGTTCCACTGGATAAAGCACTGTCGATGCAGGCTGGCGCTGATGCGTTGATCGTTGTCGCGGCGCCCAATGCACCCGTACCACCGGGCAAGCTCGCTGAGTATCGCGCGTCGGGCGCGCCCATCATACCCGTCGGTCAGGGCATCTGGCGCGCGCTCGTCGATGACGACCCCCGCGCCGATTCAGATCGGCTGAAGGCCGTCACGCAGCGTAGCAGCAATACCGGCACAATGGACAGTTTCGATCATGTCAGCGCCATGGCTGACGTGATCGAAACACTCAAATCATTGGAATAACGCCCTACTCGACGGTGACCGATTTTGCCAGATTGCGCGGTTGGTCAACGTCTGTGCCCATCAACACTGCTGTATGATAGGCCAAAAGCTGGATCGGAACGGCGGCGACAATCGCCTGGGCGATCGGTGCGCAGGTCGGCATGATGACGGTGTTATAATCATCATCGGCTTCTTTGGCGCCGCGCTCATCCGTGATCAGCGTGACATCAGCGCCGCGCGCGGCGACTTCCTGAACATTGGAAATCGTTTTTTCAAACAAATCATCCCAGGGCGCGGTGACGACAACCGGTGTGCCCTCTTCGATGAGCGCAATCGGGCCATGCTTCAACTCGCCCGCCGCATAACCTTCGGCATGTATGTAGGCGATTTCTTTGAGCTTCAACGCGCCTTCCATGGCCAGGGGATAGAATTGCCCGCGGCCGAGATAGAGCACCGTCTTGTGGCGTGTCAGCGATTTGGCGAGCGCTTCAATACGTGGCTCGACCTGCATCACCTCGTTAATCAGACGCGGAATTTCCAGAAGATGACGCACTTCTTCGGCGGTTTCTTCCTGTGTCATGGTTCCGCGGCTGGAGGCGGCAGCGAGCGCAATGCACGCCAACGCCGATAATTGGGCCGTGTAGGCCTTGGTGGATGCGACTCCGATTTCAGGGCCTGCGAGCGTGCGCAAATGGACGTCAGCTTCGCGCGCTATCGAGGATTCCGGAACATTGACGACGCCAATCGTGCGGACATCGTTTTGCTTGCAATGACGCAGCGCCGCCAATGTATCGGCGGTTTCGCCTGATTGGGATACAAACAGCGCCGCACCATTTTTGGGCAGGGCTGGCTGGCGATAGCGAAACTCCGATGCGATATCGGTTTCAACCGACAGGCGCGCATAGCGTTCAAACCAGTATTTTGCCGTCGCGCCAGCATAATAGGCCGTGCCACATGCGACCGTAATCAGCCGGTCGGCATTTTTCAGGCCCAGCTCGCCAGCCGGGAAGGTAAAGCCTTCATCGACTGCGCTGATATATTGGGACAGGGTCCGGGCAACCGATTCAGGTTGCTCATGGATTTCCTTTTCCATGAAGTGACGACGTCCGGATTTGTCGACCAGGTCCGCCGTTGCTGTCGAAACAGTAACGGGGCGATTGGCAGGACGCCCTGCCTCATCAAAAATTTCAACTTCGCCAGGGCTGGCGACACACCAATCGCCTTCTTCGAGATAGATAACCCGGTGCGTGAATGGTGCCAGCGCCATGGCATCTGAACCAACAAAGGTTTCGTCATCGGCCAGACCGACTGCCAACGGGCTGCCCTTTCGGGCTGCAAAAACATGATCGCCCAGATCCGACATGATCGCAGCGACGGCAAAAGCACCGCGCAATTCAGAAATTGCCTGACCGAATGCATTTTTTGCAGCCAGCCCTGAATCCAGTTTTGATTGGATCAGATGGGCAATGGTTTCTGAATCGGTCTCGCTGACAAATTTATGGCCGGCCTTCTCAAGGCCTGCGCGCAATTCCTTGAAATTCTCGATAATCCCGTTGTGAACAATCGCAACAACCCCCGCCGTATGGGGATGTGCATTGTCCGTGGTCGGACGACCATGTGTCGCCCATCGCGTGTGTGCAATACCGGTATGGCCATCAACCGGGTCTGAAAATTGTACTTTTTCGAGATTTTTCAACTTGCCTTCAGCGCGCCGGCGCTGGATCGCTCCGTCAGAGATGACGGCGATGCCGGCAGAATCATAACCCCGGTATTCCAGCCGGCGCAGACCTTCAATCAGACGCTCTGAGGTTGGGCCAACGCCCGCAATTCCAATAATACCACACATGATTCAGATGTTTTCCTGATTGCCTATAATCATTTCGGGTGATGGACCTTAATGACTGGCCGATGTAAACGATTATCTGGGGAAAGGCTATTCCTTGGCGTGATGTCTGCAACACTTGCGCCAGAATGCGTCTTATCCGGTAAGGGGGGTGTTATGAAGACCTATTTTGGTACGGATGGAATCCGTGGCCGCGCCAATGCATATCCGATGACACCCGAAGTCGCGGTTCGCTTGGGCATGGCTGCCGGAACCTATTTTCGTCGCGGCGAGCATCGCCATTCTGTCGTGCTTGGAAAAGACACGCGTCGCTCCTGCTACATGATTGAATCGGCTCTGGTCGCGGGCTTTACCGCCGCCGGCATGAATGTCCGCAGCCTGGGGCCCTGCCCAACACCTGCCGTTGCTTTGCTGACCCGTTCCATGCGCGCTGATCTGGGCGTGATGATCACAGCCTCGCACAACGGTTTTGAAGACAATGGCATCAAATTGTTCGGCCCGGACGGTTATAAATTGCCCGATGATGCCGAGCTTGAACTTGAACGCCTTATGGACGACCGGTCCGGCGATCTGGCTGTTGACGCCAGTGGGATTGGCCGCCTGCGCCATTTTGAAGATGCCAAGGGCCGCTATGTCGAAGTTGTCAAATCTTCCTTCCCGCGCGGCCTGCGTCTTGATGGCCTGAAAGTCGTTCTCGATTGCGCCAATGGCGCGGCCTACCGCGTCGCGCCCGAACTGCTTTGGGAGCTGGGCGCGAATATCGACACAATCGGCGTCTCGCCCAATGGGCTCAATATTAATCTCGATTGCGGATCGACCATGCCTGAAGCCCTGATCGAACGCGTCAAATCGACGGGCGCTGATATCGGGATCGCGCTCGATGGTGATGGCGACCGCGTCATCATCGTTGATGAAAAAGGCCAGATCGTTGATGGCGACCAGATTCTGGCCCGCATCGCGACCGACAAGGCCGATGAGGGTTCACTGGTTGGCCGCACGGTCGTCGGCACTGTCATGTCCAATCTGGGCTTTGAGACCTATCTCAAATCCAAGGACATCAATCTGGTCCGCACCCCGGTGGGGGATCGCCATGTTGTCGCAGAAATGCGCAAGGATGGCTTTAATGTCGGCGGTGAGCCGTCCGGCCATATCATCCTGACAGACCATTCCATGACCGGTGACGGCATTGTTGCCGCGCTTCAGGTTCTGGCGGCGCGAGTCATTCGCCAGCGTCCGGTCAGCGAGATCATGTCGCTCTACACACCGGCCCCGCAAGCTTTGCGCAATGTCCGCTTCACCGACGATTCTCCGCTGAATTCCGATGTCGTGCAAAAAGCGATATCAGCCGCAACCGAACGCTTGAACGGCAAGGGGCGCCTGCTGGTTCGCCCGTCTGGAACAGAACGCCTGATCCGGGTCATGACCGAGGGTGAAGACGCCGATTTGATCACCCAGATCGCCAATGATGTCGCCGGTGTGGTTGAGCGTGCGGGCACGTCCTGAAGCAAACTGAACACACACGCGTCTTGACTTTAGGCGCCTGAACCTATTTTGACGGCTCAATAAACGTCAAAAACGGGCACGAGACTTCCATGGCCAAGATCACCTATATCGAACATAACGGCACCAAGCACACGGTTGATGTCGCTGATGGCCTGTCCGTCATGGAAGGGGCCATCCGCAATCTGGTGCCGGGCATTGATGCCGATTGTGGTGGTGCCTGTGCCTGCGCGACCTGCCATGTCTATATTGATGAGGCGTGGCAGGAAAAAACCGGCGAGCGTTCGGCCATGGAAGAATCCATGCTCGATTTCGCCGACGGCGTTCAGGACAATTCACGCCTGTCCTGCCAGATCAAGGTCACAGCAGATCTCGACGGATTGATTGTCAGTACACCGGAATACCAGGGGTAATTGCCGGACCGAGCTTATCAGATTTTCTGATCGAATTCACCGATTTCAGGATGCTTTGCCAGCCGCGCTTCAATATCGGCGAAGATGGCTTTCATATCATCGTTTGACGTCATGCTCTCGACCACGATCACAAGGTTGGGCGTATTGGATGATGCCCGAACCAGACCCCAGGCCCCGTCCTCAAGAATAAAGCGTACACCATTGACCGTGATGGTTTTGGCGATCTTGCGTCCCGCGATCAAACCACCTGTTTCAGCGATTTGCGCATATTCGGCCGCGATCTTGTCGACGATGGCGTATTTCTCTTCGTCGGTACATTTCGGCGACATGGTCGGCGAGGAATAACTCACCGGCAGGGCGCGGCGCAGATCCGCCATCGACTTGTCCGGATTGCGGTCCAGCATGTCCAGCACAGCACGGCCGGCCACCAGACCGTCATCATAACCGCGCCCGACAGGGGGTTGCATGAAGAAATGGCCCGACTTTTCAAAGCCCGCAAGCGCACCTTCTTCCTTCGATTTGCGCTTGATGTAAGAATGCCCGGTTTTCCAGTAAATTGTCTTGGCTTCATTGGCCTTCAACACCGGATCGGTCAGGAAAAGTCCTGTCGATTTTACATCCACAACAAAGGTCGCACCCGGGTAGATCTCTGACAGATCGCGCGCCAGCATCAGGCCGACCTTGTCGGCGAATATTTCTTCACCTTCATTGTCGACGACACCGCAGCGGTCGCCATCACCGTCAAACGCCAGTCCGACATCGGCACCGTGTTCAAGCACGGCATCGCGAACCGCGTGCAACATCTCCATGTCTTCCGGATTCGGGTTATATCGTGGAAAACTGTGATCAAGCTCACAATCAAGCGGAATAACATGAGCGCCCATGGCTTCGAGTGCCTGTTGGGCAAAAGCCCCTGCCGTCCCGTTGCCGCAGGCCGCGACGACTTTGAGGGGCCGGGTCAGTTTTTTGCCCGAAGACAGATCGGCTATAAAGCGTTCCCGAACGCCGTCTTCGCGAACATAGCCGCCCCCCGAGCGCGTTCGCCCAAGCCCGTCCAGAACGATGGTTTTTAGCCGGCCCATCTCGTCCGGGCCAAAGGTCAGGGGCGGTTCAACGCCCATCTTCACGCCCGTCCAGCCATTATTATTGTGGCTGGCTGTCACCATGGCGACGCACGGAATATCGAGATCAAACTGCGCGAAATAGGCGGTCGGCGACAGGGCGAGGCCAATGTCATGCACCTCAATCCCGGCGGCCATGAGGCCCACTTCGAGCGCCTGTTTTACGCTGAGCGAATAAGCGCGATAGTCATGACCGACGACGATTTTGGGCTCAACATCCAGTTCGTGGATCAGCGTACCAAGCCCAAGCCCCAGCGCCTGAACGCCATTGAGATTGAGCTCCGGTGCCTTGTCAGATCCCGGCGTGCCAAACCACCAGCGCGCATCATACTCGCGAAAGCCGGTCGGTTTGATCAGCGCTTCGGTTTCAAATTCCAGCGTATTTGGCGCAATGTCCGCGCGCGGCAATTGGGTCATGTATGCATCCTTGAAAAAAGCGGCTAGCGGCCAACACTTACATAGTCAAAGCCATGCTTTCGAACATCGTCCGGCGTATAAATGTTGCGCAGATCCACCATCACCTGGCCGGACATTGTGGCTTTCAGCTTGTCGAGTGCGAGTGCCCGGAATTCATTCCACTCAGTGATGATAACCAGCGCGTCGGCCCCTTCTGCGCAGAGATAGGGACCAGAGGTAAATTCAACATTGGTCAGCAGTTTTTCTGCTTCCGCTCGTCCAGCCGGGTCAAAGGCGCGAATTTTCGCACCCGCAGACTGCAATGCCGGAATAATGTCGAGTGACGGTGCATCACGCATGTCATCGGTATTGGGCTTGAAGGTCAGGCCCAGTACGGCAATCGTTTTGCCACTGACATCGCCGCCCATCGCCTTGACGATTTTATCGGCCATGGCGCGCTTGCGCGCATCGTTGATCTCAACGGTTGTTTCAATCAATCGCACAGGCGAACCGGCCTCGCGCGCCGTTCGCGTCAGTGCCAGCGTGTCCTTGGGAAAGCAGGACCCGCCATATCCGGGCCCGGCATTGAGGAATTTTGAACCGATCCGGTTGTCCAGCCCGACACCGCGCGCAACTTCCTGAACATTGGCGCCGACTTCCTCGCACAAATCTGCCATTTCGTTGATGAAAGTGATTTTCAGCGCCAAAAAGGCGTTCGCCGCATATTTGATCAGTTCCGATGTTCGCCGCGACGTGAACAGGATCGGCGTCTCATTGAGGAAAAGCGGACGATAAATTTCGTGCATGACTGTCTGGGCCCGCTCACCTTCCGCCCCGACAACAACCCGGTCCGGGCGTTTGAAGTCATCAATGGCCGCGCCTTCGCGCAGGAATTCGGGGTTGGAGACAACCGCGAAATCCGCGCCCGGTTTCGCTTTTTCGATAATCGCCTGAACCTCATCACCCGTACCCACCGGCACGGTCGATTTGTTGACGATGACAGTATAGCCATCCATCGCCTTGGCGATTTCTTCTGCGGCTGTATAGACATAGCTGAGGTCAGCATGTCCGTCACCGCGCCGCGATGGCGTTCCAACGGCGATAAAAACAGCGTCCGCCTGACGGACGGCTTCGGTCAGGTCGGTCGCAAATTCCAGTCGCCCCTCGCGCACATTGCGCTGTACCAGCAAGTCGAGGCCGGGCTCATAGATCGGCACGCCGCCAGAACGCAGCATGTCGACTTTTTCCTTGTCCTTGTCGATACAGGTGACGTGGTGGCCGAAGTCCGCAAAGCAGGCTCCTGATACCAGTCCGACATAGCCGGTCCCGATCATCGCGATACGCATCAGCTTTTCCTTTCCTCGTGGCCGGGGCTTCGACACACGTCGATCATGTCACCACCACACAACTCTGGTTGAGGACACAGTCAAAACCGTCTACCGATCCCGGCACGGAGACGTCAATGGAAATGCACGATACCGATAGTCACGCGGACGCGGAAGGTCATCCGACAGATCAGCCGCGTTTATCGCACACCAATGACAGTATCACGGGCCTGTTCGCGGCGGCTTTGCGCGATTTGGCTGACGGGTTTTCGCGGCGGGAGTTGTGGGTCGCGCTCGCTCATGACGATATGCGCCAGCGCTTTCGCCGAACCATTTTCGGACTGGCCTGGCTGACAATTTCCTACGCGGTCTTCGTCGCGGCAAAGGTCATCATTTTTGGCCAGTTGATCTCGACACCGATTGAGTGGTTCGCCGTTTATGTCACGATAGGTTTTCTGGGCTGGCAGTTCATGAATTCGGTGGTCACTGACGGCTGTACCGCCTTCATCAATTCTGAAAACTGGATTTTGGGAATCAAACTGCCGGTTTCGGTTTTTATATTTGAGAGCATTGCACGCGATTGTCTCGTATTTTTTTACAGTGCCATCGTCGCGCTCGCCGTTCTGTTGATCGTCCAGCACCCACTTACCCTGACCGCTCTGATGGTCATACCGGCGTTTGGAGTTTACCTGATCAACGCCGTATTCGCGCACATGTTGCTGGGCGTGACCTGCATGCGCTATCGCGATCTATCGCAACTGATCCAGACCCTGATGCGGGTGCTGTTTTTCCTGACCCCATTGATCTGGACGCCGGAACAGGTGGGCGATTTGCAACGCTGGCTCTGGTGGAACCCGTTCACCTATTTTATCGACATTTTTCGCGCGCCCATCGTTGACGGTGTTATCCCGGTCCATAGCTGGATGATTGTCGGTCTGATGACGCTGGTGCTCGGCATCATCGCCTTTTCAACCTTTGCGTTGTTCCGGCGACGCTTGGCGTTTTGGTTCTGATGTCATGACAAAGCTTCGCCTCAACCAGATTGGCTTGCGCTATCCGGTCTTCGCATCCGGCCCCGGTCAGGATACGCCGGACGGAACTGCGCAATTGCACAGGTCCAAAAGCGGTGGACGATTCGTCCAGGCACTCGATGGTATAGATTTCGCGCTTGCCAGGGGCGACCGGCTAGGCGTTATCGGGCGCAATGGCTCGGGGAAATCAACCCTGCTGCGCGTTATGGCGGGTATCTATCCGCCCGACACTGGCACGCTGGAGATTGAGGGCCGGGTCGCCGCCCTGTTGAATATCGGGCTGGGCATGCGGATCGAAGCAACCGGGGAACGCAATATCATTTTGCGCGGCCTGATTGACGGATTGACCAAAAAGGAAGCCGAGGCCCACGTCGCGGACATCGCCGAATTTGCAGAATTGGGTGATTATATCAAACTGCCGGTGCGGACCTATTCATCGGGCATGGCCATGCGATTGAATTTTGCGATCGCGACAGCCTTTGAGCCGGAAATCCTGTTGCTTGATGAATGGATTGGCGCCGGCGATGAAACCTTTGGCAAGAAGGTTCAGGCACGCATGGAAGACCTTGTCGAGCAGGCGGGAATTGTTGTCCTGGCAAGCCATAATTCGGACCTGATAGAGCGCTCCTGCAATCTGGCGCTTTGGCTCGATCAGGGCCGCGCCAAGGCGTTTGGCCCAATCGACGACGTCATGAAGCTCTACCGGGCCTAGTCGCGGACTATTTCAGGCCGGCCCGCAAAAGATCATGGATGTGCAGCAATCCGAGCGGCTTGCCCGCTGCATCAAGCACGAAAAGCTGTGTAATCTTGACCTTGCCGGTTGTCATAAGGCGCAGCGCATCAGCCGCCAGCGTTTCAGCCGTCACCGTTATCGGGTCAGCGGTCATAACGTTCGAAGCGCGCTTGCCGGACAGGTCGCTGTCGATATGGCGGCGAATGTCGCCATCTGTAATCATTCCGGTCAGGCGACCATCCGAGCGCGTTACGCCCACACAGCCCAATCCCTTTTCCGTCATGATCGCAACCGCATCAATCATGGCTGCGCCCTCATCTGTCAGCGGCAGTGCGGAACCCGACTGCATCAGATCGCTGACCGTCATCAGGGCCGCACCCAATGTTCCGCCTGGATGAAATGTCTTGAAATCGGCCGCTGTAAAGCCGCGCGCTTCGATCAGACAAACCGCCACGGCATCGCCCAAAGCCATCATCAGCGTTGTAGACGTTGTTGGTGCCCGCGTTTCACCGCAGGCCTCAGGCGCATCAGGGATCAGCAGAAGATAATCTGCAGCCTTGGCCAAGGTGGAGTCTTCGCCCGCCGTCATCGCCACCAGAGGCGTGCCGAAGCGGCGACAATACGCCATCAGATCGCCGAGCTCGCTGGTTTCACCTGATTTGGACAGTGCGAGTACGGCATCATCAGGCGTGATCATGCCCAAATCGCCGTGGCTGGCTTCGGTTGGGTGAACGAATTGTGCAGGCGTCCCTGTCGATGCGAGCGTTGCCGCGATCTTGCGCGCGACATGCCCGGATTTGCCAATTCCAGCACAAATAACGCGCCCTTTAAGGTCACGAAGCAAATCGACCGCCTTTGAGAAGCGTCCATCAATGGACGCAGACAGGCTTTCAAGCCCATCGCGCTCAAGCTCGATAACGCGGCGGGCAACGCGGACAGGATCAATTGAAGTCATGGCAACATTATCCATCAGGGAATATTCCTCTTAACAGACGCCTTCGCGATTTCGAAGGCCATATGACGCGCGGCTCGCATCTTGCCCCTGCGCGGCGCTCAGGTTATCGCAGGACAAGACTTCAACAGGAGCGCCCATGACCCGCCTCGTCCTCGTTCGCCACGGCCAAAGCGAATGGAATTTGCAAAACCGATTTACCGGCTGGGTTGATGTCAATCTGACCGATGAAGGCGTTCGCCAGGCTCGCCTTGCAGGCGAGTTGTTGAAAGCCGAAGGTTTTGAACCTGCGCGCGCCCATACGTCCGTTCTGACGCGCGCAATCCGAACACTGTGGCTGGCACTTGAAACCATGGAACGCGTCTGGATACCGGTCGACAAGGCCTGGCGTCTCAATGAGCGCCATTATGGCGGTCTCACAGGGCTCAACAAGGATGAAACGCGCGCCAAGCATGGTGATGAACAGGTCAAAATCTGGCGCCGCAGCTTTGATATCCCACCGCCCGTCCTGGACCCGAGCGATGAGCGTCACCCCTGCCATGATCCGCGTTATGCCAGCCTGCCCCGCAGCGTACTTCCGGGGAGCGAATCCCTCGCAACGACACTGGACCGCGTCCTGCCATACTGGACAGAATCCATCTTGCCGTCTCTGGAAGCCGGAGATGACATTCTCGTCAGCGCGCATGGCAACTCCCTGCGGGCGATCGTCAAACTGTTGTTTGATGTTTCGCCAGACGATATTGTCAAAAGCGAAATACCAACCGGCAACCCGCTGATGATCGAACTGGATTCCAGTGGTCGCAAGCCGGTGTCGGCGCGTTATCTTGATACGGATCGTGCCCAGCCCCTGCCCGCCATAAAGTGACCGCGCTCGACGATTTGCGTCTCATGGATGCGGCGCTGGCCATTGCCCGTTCCGGCCTCGGAAAGACAGCGCCAAACCCGAGCGTCGGCTGTGTGCTGGCCGCGGGTGGCCAAATCGTCGGCACAGGCCGCACCGCCGATGGCGGCCGACCTCATGCGGAAACCGAAGCGATCAAGATGGCGGGTGACGCAGCGCTAGGCGCGACGGCCTATGTCACACTTGAACCTTGCGCACATGTTGGACAAACCCCGCCCTGCGCGCTGGCGCTGATTGCCGCGCGTGTGAGCCGCATCGTCGTCGCATGCCGCGATCCTGACAAACGCGTCTCCGGGCGCGGCATTGCAATGCTCCAGGATGCGGGAATTGAGGTCTTGACCGGTGTCCGCCAAACCGAAGCCGAGACCGTCAATCGCGGCTTCTTCCTGACCCGGAGCAATCACCGCCCTTATCTGGGAGTGGACATCAACCCTGTCGGATATGATGTTTTGCTTGAGGATAGCGCGCCGGGCGATCTCGCAGCGTATTTGAAAAACCTTGTCGCCGAGGGCATCACGCGGGCGCAGATTATGCCGCACAGCCCGCTCGCATCAGCTTTGCGAGCGGAAAATCTGCTCGATTTCGACCAGCAGATCAGCACAACGGCCCGTTAACCCTGTTTTCCTATTCTTTGCAGACGCGGAAATGCCTCCGCGACGGAATATCGACATGCAGGGACGCGGAATCGTTTACAAGCAGCTCGACCAGGCCATGGTCGATGATATCTGCAATCGCCATGAACGCTTGTGGAGCGGGCTGGGTGGCGGCGCGCGCGCATCCTTCGCCTATTGCATCGCCGAAGGCCTGTCTTTTGCGGGTCGCGACCTGTCGGACGCCGATTTTACCGGAGCGGTCCTGACATCGGCCGATCTGTCCGCCTGTACACTCAACAGTGCCAGTTTTTATGGGACCGATTTGCGACGCGCCATTTTGGGCGGTGCGTCATTGCGCCGGGCGGACATGCGCGGTGCGATTCTGCGGGGCGCGGATCTGACCGGTGCGGATCTCTCAGAAACCGATCTGCGCGAAGGCACAATTGCACAAGTCGATAAAGTACGCGGCCTCGCCATTCTCAGTCACGAGAAACGCGCCGGGGACATGGAAACCGCCAACTTTTCCGGTGCCAATTTATCAAAAGCCAAGATGGGTGGTGTTACCGCACAACGCGCCGACTTCACCGACGCAATGATGATGGGCACAAGGCTGGTTCGCGCCAGTCTGCGTGCCACCTGCTTCTCCGGGGCCAATCTGGAAGGCGCGGACTTGTCGGGCGCTGACTTGACTGATGCGGACCTCACCGACTCCGTCCTGATCGGAACCAATATGACGATGGCGCGCCTGGAAGGCGCGGACACATCGGGTGCCCTGACCGATGAACTCGTCGGTGAGGATATCGAGCATTTGTCCGAACCGGTTGGCGATCTGATTGCCGCACACATGCTGTGGTGCGAAACCAGTGGCGCTGAAGGCAAGCCGTCCGTGTTTGACGGGGCCGACATGCGCGGTCTGAAATCTCTTGCAGGCAAGACACTCACTGCGTTTCAAGCACGCGGTGCCACGCTCTACGGGCTTGATCTTGACGGCGCGCAATTGCAGGGGGCCAAGCTGGAGCGCGCTGACTTACGAATGGTGTGTTTGCGCGGCGCCGATCTGCGCGGCGCGGACCTGACGGGTGCACGCCTGAACAACGCTGATTTGCGCGATTGCAAGCTCGGGCCGCTTCTGCTGGCACAAGACCGCATTCTTCCCGCGTCGGTTGCTGCGGCCAAAGTGCGTTATGCCGATCTGCGCGGTGCCGATTTGCGTCGCCTGAAAGGAACAGGAGCGGATTTCTCCTATTCCAAATTTTCCGGCGCAGACGTCAGGCGTGCCCATTTTGACGGGTCATGCTTTACCGGAACAACGCTCGATCCGACATTTTTAAACGATGTTGACGGCGCGGATGGCGCAGTCGATCTCGACGCCGCCTGAGCAATACTCTTTTCACAATTACAAACGGCGCGCCCCGTTTTGACGAGACGCGCCGCTATGGGTCACACGATTTAAGGCTTAGGCCGCTTTGGATTTGCGCCCTTCGATGACCTTGGTGTTGCCTTTACCGGTAATGTCGATCCGACGGGGTTTGGCCGACTCCGGAATTTCGCGCTGAAGCTGGATCGCCAACAGGCCATTTTTCAATTCAGCGCCATCAACAACAACATGATCAGCCAAATGGAAGCGGCGCTCAAACGCGCGCTCGGCAATGCCGCGATGAACGAAGCGCGGACCGCTTTCGTCTTCGCTGCGTTCGGCTTTGCGACCCGATACGGTCAGCACGTTTTCCTGAACCTCAACGGTCAGATCGTCTTCGCCAAATCCAGCAACTGCAAGTTCGATGCGGTAATCATTCTCGCCGAGCTGTTCGATATTGTAAGGCGGATAGCCATTGGACGGCTCTTGTTTGGCCGCGGAATCAATCAGATTGGCCAGCCGGTCAAAGCCAACAATCGTGCGGTAGAATGGGGAGTAATCAACACTTCTCATAACGCTCATCCTCTTTTTCGAGCAACAAGTTCTTCCATCTGATGTCGATGGAATTGTGAGTAGGCCCTCGAGAGACATCCCAAATCCGGCAACGCTCCGGGCCTGCAACACCTGATCTTCAGCGTGCTGCCAAAATTATGTGGGTATGCATTTGAAAACTTGCAAGACCTGTCTAGTTTCCGATTGTAGATCGCTCCGTCGGGAGGGACTGGACCGGTTTTGGAGAGGTAATATGCGGCGTCTGTTTTTAACATGTGGAGTGGTCTCGCTCCTGGGCTTGGCCGCTTGCGGTAGCGCGACTGAATCTGACGCAGACGCAGACGCAGATGCCGCATCGGCCAGTACCGGTGACGCCATGGACACGGCAACCGATTCGATGGCGAGTTCCGAGATGGCCGAAATCGCCGATACGCCAGCTGATCCGGCGATGGGATCGCTTGAATGGGCAATTGCCAGTGAACGTCGCAGAGAAGGCGCGGCGCGAGATGACGCTCGCAACCCACAGGAAACGCTGGAGTTTTTTGAAATTGACCCGTCTGGGGTCATCGTGGAAATCTGGCCAGGATCGGGGTGGTATTCCGAAATTCTGGCCCCTTGGATTGCTGCCAATAACGGCCGGTTTGTCGGCGCAACTTTCCCGGCAGATTCGACCAGCGAAAGCCGCCGCATGAGCCGCGAACGCTATGAAACGCAGTTTTCCAGCGATCCGGTTTACGGCTCCGTTGAGGTCTCTGCCTTCAATGTGGATTCCGGTGACATCGTCACACCCGGCAGTGCTGATGCCGTCCTGTCTTTCCGCAATATCCACAACTGGATGGACGCTGGATTTGTCGAAAAAGCATTTGATGATTTTTACCGCGCGCTCGCGCCCGGCGGCGTTCTGGGGATTGTCGAGCATCGCTTGCCCGATACCCGCGAACAGGACCCCATGGCGGGCTCCGGTTATGTCCAACAGGCCTATGTGATTGCGCTGGCAGAGGAAGCCGGTTTTGAGCTGGTTGGCACAAGCGAAGTAAATGCCAATCCACTCGATACTGCCGATCATCCGTTTGGCGTCTGGACCTTGCCGCCCTCCCTGCGGGGCTCTGCATATGGCACAGACGATGATCCGGATTTCGATCACACGCCCTATGAGGCCATTGGCGAAAGCGACCGGATGACGCTGCTATTCCGCAAACCGGTTGAAACGCCAGTGACCGAATAGGTCCTATTGGGCGGCGTCAGCCAATAATTCCAAGGCGGTTTTGTGAAGGGCAGGCGTTGCCGCAGCAACGACCTGTCCGCCATCTTTGGCTGAACCGCCACGCCAATTGCTGATCACACCGCCCGCGCCTTCGACGACAGGTATCAATGCCTGCACGTCAAAAGGCTGTAGCCCGGATTCGACAACCAAATCGACCTGGCCGTGCGCGAGGCAGGCATAGGCGTAGGCATCACAGCCGAACCGCGTCAGGCGTGCAGATTTGCGGATCTGATCGAACACGGCGGCTTCTTTTCCATGAAACAGGTATGGATCGGTCGTTGCCAGTGTTGCATCGGACAAGTCGTCAATCGTGGATGTTTTGAGGCTCAACGGCGAATTGCCGGCATGCACGAGCTCAGACGTCTGGCCATCGCCAAAATAGCGCTCATCGGTATAGGGTTGATCAATCAAGCCTAGAACCGGGATGGAATTTTCGGTCATGGCAATCAATACCGCCCAGGTCGGCAGGCCGGAGATAAACCCGCGTGTGCCGTCTATCGGGTCCAGCGTCCAGGACCGCCCGTTTTGACTGGGCGTTACGGGAAACTCTTCGCCCAGAACCCCATCGCCGGGACGCTCTGCCAAAATGATATCGCGCATGGCACGCTCAGATGCGCGGTCTGCCATTGTGACAGGATCGAATTCACCATCACTGAGCTTGTTATCAACGGCCCGCGATTGGCGAAAATGCGGGAGTATGGCCGCTCTGGCTGCGTCAGCGAGCCGGAAAGCAAAGGCCATGTCTTCGGATAAGGAAAAGGCGGGCATGACTGCCCGCCTAGCACAGAGATGATTTCGACGCCACGACCCTATTGATCACAGCGATATTCGCGATCAGGCTGCGTCGTTGGCCACTTCATTCGGTTCAAGTGATTTTGCCAGTTCGAGCAAACGCTTGCGCGGCCGTTCACCCAAACGGTAATAGGCACGCACCAGATCCATGGTTTCTTTTTGTGACAATATATCTGCTGCCAGGGTCGGTTCACTGGTCGGGTCATCGTCGCGTTCTGATAACCCCTCGTAGAAATACTGAACCGGAACGTCGAGCGATTCAGCGAGTTCAAAAAGCCGGCTTGCGCTGACGCGATTTGCACCACATTCGTATTTCTGAATTTGCTGGAAGCGGATACCGACAGATTCTGCCAGTTGTTGCTGGGTCAGACCCAGCAGACGCCGACGCCGACGCAATCTTTTACCAACGTGAAGATCAATTTCACCAGTCATCGTATATGTCACCCTCTCTTGCCCCTATTGCATCGCATGAAAACGATGCGTTCGCGTGACAAGGGAGCAAAGCGCGCGCCAAGCGAGCCCATTTCTGAATTTTCCCTTTATTTATAGGTATTCAGCCGAGTTCATTGACCCAGTCGGCGCCCGCCAGAGCCTCAATGACCCGACTGATATGATTTTGAACACTGTCAAACGTGCCGGAACGGGTCACCCGTGTTTCATTGAGATAGAGCCCGCGATTGACCTCAATCTGAATCGCATGACGTTTCAGCAGGGGACGCCCGTATTGTTCCGTCGAATAGCCGCCAGCATATGGTATATTGCGAACACACTTGAAACCTTGATCACGAAACATGGCTTCGACCAGATCTGTCAGCGCCGAGGCGCATGAGGTTCCGTGTTTATCGCCCAGGACAATATCGGCGCCGCGCGCGCCATTCGACGGCATTGAGTGCGCATCAATCAGGATAGCCAGTCCGAACATGTCACCGGCCATGGCCAATTCGGCCTCGACCGCATCATGATAAGGCTTGTGCAAGGCGCGGACTCTTGATCTGGCCTCGCTGAGCGACAGTCGTGTTTTGTAAATTGAGCGCCCCTCTGCGCCGAGCCTTGGTATAATCCCCAGGCCCGCTTCAGTGCGCGCTGACGGTGATAAAACTTCCACGCCGGAAAGGCCCTGGATCAAATGGGGGTCCAGCTCGTCGCTCGCACGATTTGGATCCAGGTAAACTCTCGGGAAGCAGGCCGCGACAAGCGGAGCACCAAATTCCGGAGCTGCTGCAAACAATGCATCGATATAAGCATCCTCGGAGTGCCGTAATTGCTCCAGGGAAAGTACAGATTGCCGTACGAATGAGGGTGGATAGTCACGCCCGCTGTGCGGCGAGGCAAAAACCAGTGGCGTCGACCGTGTTTCGGGGTAGGAAATTCGAATTATTTCCCGATCGTCCGCATTTCTTCGCGTGTCGGGTACCGATATCATTGGGCCCAAATGGCCTTTATCCAAAAGCATATCCACATGCCAATCGTGGGCTGGACTGACACGCGGGTCAAGAAATGTCGGCGCGTTCAGCGGGTTTTTACCAAAGCCTGCTAAATAGATCGCTGAATTGGTTTTTTGGGGTGCGTAGAATGGCGAACATACTCTTGGCAGAAGATGACGACTCTATGCGGGATTTTCTCGCAAAGGCTCTCAAACGGGCCGGGCATGAGGTAACAAGCTGTGCCGATGGCGATGAGGGCCTGGAGGCCTTCGAATCACAAGCGGACGGTTATGATCTGCTGCTGACCGATATCGTGATGCCTGGCATTGACGGGATCGAACTGGCGCGGCGCGCCGCCGAAACAGTCCCCAGCCTGAAGATCATGTTCATCACCGGGTTTGCGGCCGTGGCGCTGAACCCCGGATCGGGCGCACCCACAAATGCGAAAGTGCTGTCGAAGCCATTCCATTTGCGTGAGCTGGTTGACGAGGTCGCGCGCGTGACCGCCGCTTAAGGCGGGCCTAGCGTCGGAAAATAGAAGCGCCGCTCAACAATGAGCGTCGTTTTTTTTTGTACGGAAAAAGAAGAAGGCCCGCTCTTGCGAGCGGGCCTTGCAACTTAGTCATCTGTGTTCAAACGCTACTAGAACGTTTTGGACACGTTGATGAACAAGCGACGACCAACCAGGTCATAGCCAACACCCAATGGTGTGTTGCCTTGTGCCAGGGTTGCATCAGACGTGTTCTGGTCAACGAGTGGCGGATCTTCAGCCGCAACGTTGTTCACACCAAAGCGAACCGCCCATGTGTCGTTCGTCCAGTTGACCGAAAGATCATGGTAGAGAACGGCATCGACATCATCGATTGCACCAACAAGCGGATCACAGGTACTTGCTGCACCACCGGTCGTGAAGGCTTCACAAGGCGTGAGGCTCGGACCGAAGACACCAAGGTTTGGCTGCTCACCGATGTAACGACCACGCCAGAAGAATGTCCAGTCACCATTGATGATCCGGGCATTCATTGTGCCGCGCCATTCAGGGAATGCAATCGTACCCGCACGTTCGCTGACCGCAGACGCAGGTGTCGTCTGGTTGGTCACCGAAGTGGTGTAGGTGAAGACCGCATCGGCCTGGAAGGTCGAGTTGAACAGCCAGCTAATATCTTGCGAATAGCGGCCATTAAAATCGAAGCCTTCGGACGACTGGGTCGCGATATTGAACGGCGTATTGTCAACCGACTGCATCGCACCCGTCACCGGATCCCGTGTGCGACGTGCACAGAATGGATCGTTCGGGAAGTTGGTGGAGTTGTAGCACCGGTTCAACGCGAACGTCGTACCCGGAATTGCCACCGCATCATCAATCCGGATTTCGAAATAGTTCGCTCCGAAAGTGAAGTCGAATGCGTCCGTGAATTGCTGATCAACAACAAAACCAAGGCTGATGGCATCCGAAGTCTCAGGATTGAGACCCGGGTTACCAGCGCGGAAGGATTCGATACTCGAGACGCCAGTCAGACCCAGCGTGAACGGGTTCACACCTTCTGCCTGACAGTTGGCAATCACGGTTGGTGACCGATTGTCCTGCGTAGGATCGTAAACGCCGCCATTGTTGGCGCCTGTTGGAACCACACATGGATCAGCGAAACCGCTGGTGAAGCCGGTTTGGCCACCGAGGAACAATTCCCGCAGGTTTGGAGCGCGGAAAGATGTACCCGCAGTACCGCGGAAGGTGAGCCAGGAGCTTGGCGACCATGAACCACGAACCGACCAGGTTGAGTTCTGACCGTAGAATTCATGATCCGTCAAACGGGCTGCAACATCGACAGTCAGTTCTTCAGCGAATGTCCGTCCCTGCAGAAGCGGGAAGGAGGCCTCACCATAAACTTCGTGCAAGGTCACAGAACCGCGTGAAACACGGTCAGCGAAGAAACCAGCTGCGAGGCCGGCAGACGCAACCGTATCCGTACCGGAGTCCAGCGTTTGGGTGCGACCTTCATAACCCAGCACTGCGTTCACTTCGCCATCAGGCAGAGAGAAAACAGGACCGGTGATGAAAGCGCCACCATTCCACTCGGAAACCAGTGTCGATACCGTACGCTCTGCAGCGAGGTAATCGAACTCAGCTTGGGTCGCGAACGATGGACCCACAGCAGGATCATACGTGTAAAGCGATGGTGCGAACCAGTCGACAACCACACAAGGATCGGGATCGATAAAGCCGAAGATGGTCCGTACGATTGGCGTGCCGCAGACCGCGTTACCACCACCGTCGAGACGAGCGGTGTTGATCGTTTGCAGCATACGCTCGTTCAGCAAGGCACCCCGTGAGGAGTAACCGATTGAACGGGTGTAACCGATAAAGGATTCGAAATCCCAAGATGGTGCACCGATGAAGCCGAGATCGCCGCGCAGGCCAAACAGGGCCCGTGACTGCTGGATTTCGACATCAACATCGCTGCGCTGGAAAGGCGACGCAACGATTGGAACAACACCAAAGCCGACCTGACCGGTTTGGAACGGGTTCAGCGGGTGGCTGTCCGGAACATCCGGGAAGAGCTGGCCATGATAAGCCGAATCCTGCGTCGTGCGGCTGTTGGAGTGCGACGCTTCAAAGAAGAAGCTCGTACCTTCAATACCGAACAGGGTGTCGATGTCATAATCGCCATTGACGAAGAAATTGTACCGGGTTGAAGCCGGGAACACATCGTCATTTGCTTCAAGAGCCTGCGAACGATTTTCGTTGGACTGGATCGTACGGTTGGCTGCGGAGTTACCGACAAACCATCCGGGTGTGTTGATCAGTGGAACACCAACTGTGCCTGGCGTCCGATAAACATCTGTACCAAACAGAATGCCGCCACCTGGACGAGGCTCAACCGTGTAAACACGAACACGGTTAATGATCGAGCCTTGGCAACGCGATTCGAGCACACCGCCAGCACCGAGCTGCAAGTCACGCGAACAATGCAGACCATCATTCGGGTCAAAATTGTAGCTGCGCTGGTTGAGCTTCAGGTTTTCCTGATTGAAATATTCGAAAGCGAAGGTGAAACCACCGCGCTGACCCTGGTCACCGACCAGAACCGAATAACGCTGCTGCTCACCACCTTCATCGGCAGGAATTGACCAGAAAGCATCGACGTTGAGGCCTTCATAATCCTGACGGGTGATGATGTTGATAACACCGGTCACAGCATCCGAACCATAAACAGACGACGCACCATCCAGAAGGATGTCGACGCGTTCAATGATGGATGATGGAATCAGGTTGATATCCGGGAAGGATGGAGCACCCTCCACACCAGCCGGCGCCATGCGACGACCATTGAGGAGAACTAGCGTCCGGTCCGCGGAAAGACCACGAAGCGAAACGTTCTGCACACCCGGACCACCATTGGTCACAAAGTTGGAGTTCACCGAGGCGTCAAGCTGAGCGCCCTGAACCACAGGTGTTGAACGCAGAATTTCTGCTGTGTCGACCAGACCGGCCTCACGAACAGTTTCAGCGTCGATCACCTGAAGTGGTGAAGTTGACGTAAATTCGTCGCGACGGATGCGCGACCCTGTAACGACGATGCTGTCGCCCGAGGATGCTTCTTCCGCATCTTCGTCGTCATCATCTTCGTCGGCCTGTTGGGCAAAAGTCGGAGCAACGGTAAATGCCGCCGCTGCGAAGCCCGCCAGGATTGTGGAGCGTAGTAGACGCTCGCGATCCCAAAAGCTGCTCACGATGCTAACCCCTTCGTGATTAAAGTTCAAAACGTGCATGCAAACACCCACAATAGAGTATTGCAGGCACGCACACGGTCGGGAAGCTATCCCTTCCCTGCTTGCACTATGCAGATAGGCGAGCCCTCGCCGCAAGCGTCCGCCCCACTCTCACCGCATTTCTGCCGTGATTGTTGCAAAAAAGTCATAACACTGACAGGCACCTGTCATCTGACCTTATAGCTGCACATTTCACCGATAACGCACCTTGCCTCTCCCGACGCTCGGGGGTAATAGCCCCTTTCCTGATCGGATGGGCGCGTAGCTCAGCGGGAGAGCACCTCGTTGACATCGAGGGGGTCACTGGTTCAATCCCAGTCGTGCCCACCATCCGGCCCACTTTAATTTACGGGCTTCGATTCAGTCCGTGTTATCAGACGCGGCCCGGCGCAGTTCCATCATCCAGTTGACTTCCCACTCCCCAGAATCGGGGTCCTGATAGGACTGCTCCCAATAAGCATGGTCGTCGCCGAGCCGGTACCAGCGAAAGCGCATGGCAAACGTGCGACCCTGATTGACTTCAGTGCCCAGGAACTCGCCAAACCCGTCGCGAAAACGACCGCGCACCTGTTCGGTGAGATGTGGGTAACCGCGACTCATCCACTGCATCGTCCATTGATCAATATCTGGATCATAGGTCCGCATCATGAATCCGTGCATCGGTCGTCCGTTGAAAGCACCGTAGGTCTGATTGAGCGCAACGAGCCCCCCCAGGAGAATCTGGTATTCGGTTTCCAGATCATTTTGGAGCCAAACCTGGTCGTCATCCATGCGGGAACGCTGGTGACGACTGTCGATTTGCCAGACCCCTTCAAGAAAGTCGAAATTGGTTATGGGTATCGTGTTCGACAGGTCGACGCTCAGCGCCTCCGAGAGATTTTCCGGGACCGCGCCGTCTTGCGCGGACGCGCCAGACCCTGTCGCAAGTGAAGCGGCAAGCGCAGTAATCAGCACCTTGATAAAAAATCGAACCATCGAACGCTCTCCCTTATAGAGTCACAAGAATTAGATTGATCGGAACTTCGTCATGTAGTCGGGAAGCGCTGGAGAGAGCCCCACCGTATCGGGTTGGCCCTGCGCCTGCACCGGAGCACCCACGCCCTGAATGATCGGTATCGTCCCTGCCCAGACATCCAGGTCGAGATCACCGACAGGGTCGCGCGGCGGTCCCGAACGGGTCTTGATCGTGGCCCGCTCAAGGCCCAATCCAACGATCAAAGTCGCTGCGAGCTCGGCTTTCGATGGAGCCCGCGCCTGTCGGCTACGGCCCGGCACAATGTGCTCGACCATATGGGCAAGCGCCGCAAGCTTGTCTTTGGGATCGGCGATCAGTCGTGGGCAACCGGTCAACAGGACGCAGCGGTAATTCATGGAATGATGGAATTGGGACCGCGCGAGAACCAGACCATCTAGATGCGTGACGCAAACTGTTGTGGCCGCTCCAGACGCCAGCGTCTGCATTAATCGTCCGCGGACGGGGCCATGAAGAATTATTTCGCGCCCCATTCTGGAATAAGCCATGGGGACAAGCATCGGCACATCATCAACCATGGTTGAGACGTGACAGAGACAGGCTTTGTCCAAAATTTCGTATACTGCGTGTTCGGGCGCAAACTCGGCGTGTCGGGCCGCCCGTGCGGGTGGCAAGTCAATCGCATCCGCCATGAAGCCGACTATCCAGTTTTGACCATGTTGGCCGTCTATTCTGATCCTTGCTCTTGGCTACCGCGCAAATTGGCCTAGCATAAGCTCCATATTTTAAATATTTCAGGGAGCCAATTTTATGTTGTTCGCTTTGGGTGATTACGGCCCCCTTTTCAGGCGCATCAGTGACGGCATCAAAACCGCTATTCGCGATAACATTCTCGCACCCGGCGATCGGCTGCCGAGCAGCCGGGATGCGGCCAAGGCCCTCGGTGTGTCACGCAATGCCGTCGTTGCAGCTTATGAATTGCTGGCCGCAGAGGGTTACATCACATGCGTGCAGGGCGCAGGGAGTTTTGTTACGGGCGCACGGGGCGCCAAAGAATCAGCTCGCAAAACCCCAGCAACATCTAGACCTGTCAGAAAGCCCGCCAGGCTGACAGCCTACGGCAAATTTGCGTCACAGATATCAAAGGCCAATGCGAATGATGGACCCGTGTCGGCCTGTATTGACTTTGCTTATGGACACGCACAGCCCGACACTCGCGCAGCGCGTCAATGGAGTGTGCATCTGCGACAGCATGCGGCCCCCAATCTGACTGGCTATGGCGATCCGCAAGGCCTGGCATCCTTGCGCGAGGCGGTCGCGCATCATTTGTCACAGCATCGCGGCCTGCATATCGGCCGTGACGACATCATAATTACCAATGGCACGCAGCAGGGGCTGGATTTGATATCGCGAACAATGATCGCTTCTGGCGATTCCATAGCGGTGGAAGACCCGCACTATGACGGTGCAAGGCAGGTTTTTCTGGCCCAGGGTGCCAGGCTTGTGACCTGTCCGGTTGATGAGAACGGCCTGGACACACAACATCTAATGCGCAGCAAAACACCCATCCGTTTGGTCTATGTCACGCCGTCGCATCAATTTCCCACAGGCCACATACTTTCCATCCAGCGTCGACAGGGCCTGCTGAGCTGGTGTGCTGCCAACGACGCTTTCGTTATTGAGGACGATTACGACAGTGAATTTCGCTATGATACAGGGTTAATTGAATCGCTGAAATCGCTCGATTCTGACGGTCGGGTCATCTACCTGGGTACGTTCGCCAAAACTTTGTTCCCCTCGCTTAGACTCGGCTTCATAGTCGCTCCGCCCGGATTGAAATCCGCCTTGACTGGAGCCAAGTTTCTGTCCGACCGGGGCTCGTCATTGGTTGATCAGTCGGCACTCGCGTCTTTCATTGAGACCGGCGATTATGCGCGGCATTTACGCCGTGCATCCCGTCGCTACATGGCCAATCGGGATGTTTTGGCAAAAAGTATCCGGCGCCATTTTGGCAACGCGGTCAATATCTCCGGTGGGCGAGCTGGCGTTCATTTTGTTCTGGAAGCTCCCAAATTGACGCCAACCGAGATGGATGCGTGGATCAACGCCGCGGCGGCGCGGAGCGTTCGCGTTCAATCTGTTGCCGCATACTATCGCGAATCCTCACATGTCAGGCCGGGACTGATCCTTGGTTACGCCACACTCGGCCATGCCGATATCGAAACAGGCGTTGGCCGCCTGGCCGAAGCCTACAGGGTCACTACAGCGACCTGAACACAAACGCGCTGGAACAGGCGCGATGAACCGCCTATCTGGAATGGTAGAAGCTTCAGGGACCATGCAACCATGTCCGATATTTTGAATCGCGCACTCAACCAGATCGCTGACACCCGATCAGGCAAGGGCCTGATAGATGCGGACCGTATCGACGGCGTGACGTTGAAGGATGGCGTTGCAACCATTGTTTTGCGCTCAGCAAATACTGAGCCTGACCAACTGGCAAAGGAAAAAACGTCGATTGATGCCGCCCTGACCGCCTTGCCGGAAATCAACCGTGTGCGCTTGATCACAACGCTGGAACGCGCACCCGGCAAGGCTGAACCGGCAACCCAATCTGCGCCAACGCCTTCAGAACCTGAAAAGCGTGCGGCGCGGCATGTCATTGCGGTTGCGGCAGGCAAGGGCGGCGTTGGGAAATCCACCGTCGCGGCCAATCTGGCAGTTGCGATGGCGCGTGATGGTTTGAGTGTCGGCATTCTGGACGCTGATATTTACGGCCCGTCGATACCGCGCCTGATGGGTTTACCCGATGCCAAGGGGTTGAAGAAAACCGAATCCGGCATTCAACCGCTGGAGGCCCATGGCGTAAAAATCGTCTCGATGGGTTTCCTGACGAAACCGGGAGCAGCCGTCGTGTGGCGTGGCCCCATGGTTCAGGGTGCGATCCAGCAATTTCTGCGCGATACCGATTGGGGGGATCTGGATGTCCTGATCATCGACATGCCGCCCGGGACCGGTGATGCCCAGCTCGCCATTGCCCAAACGGCGGCGATTGACGGAGCCGTGATAACCTGCACACCGCAGGATCTGGCGCTGGATGATGCCCGCAAGGCGATGGCGATGTTCGAGCAGACCCATACGCCCCTGCTGGGCCTGATCGAGAATATGAGCCAGTTTCTTTGCCCCAATTGCGGCGAATCCAGCGATATATTTGGCCATGGCGGAACACGCGATGAGGCTGAAAAAATGGGCCTGCCCTTCCTTGGCGAAATTCCGTTGCACATTGATTTGCGCAAACGCTCCGATGCGGGCCAGCCGGCTGCACTTGATGATGGCCCGATTTCCAAGGCGTTTCGATCAGCCGCTCAAGAAATTCTGTTGGTCAGCGATCAGGCGCGCAAACCGGCCCCTGAAATCCGCTTCACCTGATTTTCCATTGCGTGCCGCTGACCCCGCCTGGCGGAGCCGCGCCAAACAATTCCACCATGTTTGATTCGGTAAGCACGGCTTTCGGGGGCCCTTGCGCAATCACGCATCCATCGCCCAACAGAACAACGCTGTCGCAATAGCGCGCGACCAGATCGAGCGTGTGGGCCGCAATGATCACCAGGGTTCCGCGCATAACCTCAGCCTGAAGCGTTTCCATGACAGCCAGCTGATGACGCGGATCTAGCGCTGCTGTCGGTTCGTCGAGCAGAAGAATTTTCGCGCCTGTCGCCAGAGTACGCGCCAACATGACGCGCGCTTTTTCGCCTGAAGACAGAGTGTCGATGGAACGCTCTGCCAGATGGCTGACACCGGCGCGATCCAAAGCCGACGCAATCGCGACCTCATCGTCTGGGGACAGATCGCGCAATGGCTTGAGATGCGGGGCACGACCCAGCGCGACAATTCGTTTTGCGACCAGCGGCCAAACCGATCCGCCATCGGGTGGCATATAGGCCATGTGTTTGGCGCGTTCGCCCGGAACCGTATCGCGCAGTGACTTGCCATCCAGACAGATTTGACCCGATTGCGGGCGCAGCAAGCCCGCCAATGCCTTCAATAGCGTCGATTTTCCCGACCCATTGGGCCCGGCCAGGGCTATAAATTGACCGCCTTTGAATTCGAGGGACACATCGCTGACAATTGGCGTGCTCCCATATCCGGCGTTCAGCAGGCGGGTTTCCAAAACGGTCATGGCGCGCGCCTCGCTGCTGTTCGAACCAGCCAAAGGAAGAAGGGCGCGCCCAGCAAGGCCGTCGCAACGCCCAGATAAAGCGGCAAGCCCTGCCCGCTCATGATCCGCGTCGCCGTGTCGGCCAGGCTGAGCAGCGCTGCGCCGCCCAGCGCCGATGGCAGAATCAGGCGCCCGGCTTCATGGGCGACAAAACGCCTCAATAAATGCGGGACGACGAGGCCGACAAATCCAACAGCGCCCGCAACAGCGACACCGCCACCGACAGCCAAGGCCGTCCCGGCAACGATCAGCAATTTTACTCGCCCCAGGTCAAACCCAAGACTGGCCGCTGTATCCTCGCCCAGGCTTAGCGCATCGAGCGCCCGGCGATTGATCAACAACAGGGCGAGCCCTGCCGCGATCAGTGGCAGAGCGATCTGAACCTCGGTCCAGCTGGCATTATTGAGCGACCCCATCAGCCAGTAGGCGATCTCTGACAAGGCCCAGGGATTGGGCGAAAAATTCATCAACAACGCTGTCATAGCATTGGCGAGCGCGCCTACTGCGACACCGGACAGAATCAAGGTCGTGGCGCGCGCCCTTGGCCCTGCAATCAGAAGCAGCAAGAGCGCACCGAGGCCGGCGCCCAGTATTGCGGCGGCCGGTACGGCATAGGCAAAGACGCCCGCAAAGCCGAAATACAGCGCTGTGACGGCACCCAGACCCGCGCCCGATGTCACGCCGACGATGCCAGGGTCGGCGAGCGGGTTTCGAAAATACCCTTGTAACGCAGCGCCGGCCCCGCCGAGCCCGGCTCCAACGATCAACCCCGTGAACATGCGGGGCAGGCGCAATTCGGCCAGGATCATCCGCGCCGCGTCATCACCGGCCATCCAATCGGCCATGGGAAATCCGGCAGCGAACAAACTGCTCACAGCAGCAATAATGTTCAATCCGAGCAGGGCTATGATCAGGCGGGTATGGCTCATGAGCCACCTGCCACGATTTCATCGAGCACGTCGGCAATCGTCTCTGCCGCATGGATGAGCGCTGGTCCGGCACAGGACCAATCCGCACTGGCCACATCAATATGAGGCGTCCGCTCCAGCAGGTCACGAAACAGGGCGTGGCGTGCGCCGGTCTGGTTGATCGAATTATAGCCATCGCGAAAATAGCTCGTGACGATGAGGTCCGGTGTGACCCGCAGCGCCCATTCCGGGTCGGCGGGCGTCCATCCAACAGCGCCAGATTCGGCCGCTGCATTGCGACCGCCCGCAGCCGCAATTGCGGCGTCGACCAATGTGCCGGAGCCCGCTGTGCCGCCGGACACGTTGAGATAAAAGACCGTCGGACGGACACTGCGCGCGCGGCTACGCTCTTCGAGGCCGGCGAGGCGGGCATCCAGATCGGCAATCAGCGCGTCCGCACTTTCAGGTGCAAACAAAGCATCGCCCAGCGTGCGCGCATTGATACGGACAATGTCGAAATCCTCACCCCAGGCCAATGTCACGGTCTCGATACCGGCCGTTTCCAGAATCGGCCCGGCCCGGCCCGGCCCGGCTGGGCCAAACACTGCGAGATCAGGTCCGAGCACCAAAAGACGCTCTGCCTCCGTCCAGGCGCGCGGCAAATCACGTGCCCAGTCCGGCGCGCCCGAAACCGGTTGATCGACCTGCCAGGACGCTGCGATGACGCGTTCGCGCTGCGCCATGGCAATAACAAAGGCATCCGCGCACAGATCGGCAGAGAGGACGCGCTCTGGCGCGCCCTCTCCCACAACCATTTGACCTGAACTGCTAGCGCTGAAAACGCAGGCCAGCATAAAGACCGCGCCCAGGCGACGCATATCCGAAAACATCTTCATAGCTTTCATCCATCAGGTTTTCACCGCGCACATAGATCTGCACACCCTTGTCAAAACGCCAGCTCGCCCGGCCACTCACCAGTGTATAGGCGT
>CAXBKM010000001.1:0-33934 GCA_963976265.1 uncultured Maricaulaceae bacterium | reverse complement strand
CAGTGCGCGCCGATCCGCTGCTTCAAGCGCGGACAGGGATAGCCGGTAATTGTCTCCGGCCTCTTCGAACTCGCCGCGATCACGTGCGATATTGCCCAGATTATTACGGGCCAGCGCCTCGCCGACAACATCTCCGGATGATTGCATCAGCGCCAGCGCCCGGCTGTAATACTGTTCTGCCGCCGCATTGTCCCCGCGGGCCTGCGCGATCAGGCCGCGATTGCCCAATTGGCGCGCTGACCGGGTGAGGTTGCCGTTCATGTCGGAAATTTCCAGCGAGCGCGCATAATAGGTATCGGCGGTATCAAGATCACCATTGGACCAGGCGACACTGCCGAGCCCGGAAAGCGCGGAGGATTCTTCGGCTTCCTCACCATTTTGTCTTGCCAAATCCAGGGCGCGTTCGTGAAGTATCTGCGCGGCGTCGGCATTGCCGCGATTGAGTTCGAGCTCGCCGAGCAAATCCATGGCCCGCAAATCCTGCGGGTCGAGCTCCAGTGCGTGTCCAAAAAGCCGGGCGGCGCGTGCATTGTCGACGGTTTGCGCAATGATGGCGATCTGTCGAAAGCGAATGGCGGCCGCCTCCGGGTCGCGGCGAAGCAGGCTTTCTGTTTCTTCCTCGAGTTCATCGAGGCCCTCTTCGGTGCGTCCGTCTTCCAGCGCGGCCAGAGCGCGCCGGTCCTGGCGGTTACCGGTCTGCGCCAACTCACCCAGCGCGTCATCCAGGTTTGTGCTTTGGCGGTATTCGCCGCCCCGGGCGATGGATCGCGATTCCAGGCGCGTGGCGACACTTTCGGCCAGTATGGACGCTTCGGCTTGCGATAGCGCGCCACCAAAGATCAGGCTTTGAACGTCGGTGACAAAACCAATGCCGGCGGTCAGAATGGCAATGGTCGCGGCGGTCGCCCCCCAATGGCGTTTCAGCCAGGACGGCATCATTCCGCTCGCGCGGCTGGTCAGTCCGGGTTTTTCAGTCATCACAGCGCCCCTCTTCTTTCGTCAGGATAATCGAATGCGCGCGTGAAGGGTATCCCGCATGGCCCAGAGACCAAGAGAAGGGCGACCAAGAAATGGGGGGTCAAGAAAAGGGCGGCTCCGGTATCACCGAAGCCGCCACTGAACTCTTCAAGAGAGCCGTTTTGGCTATCAGCCCGGTCGGCGATAGAGATGCACAAAACGGTCGGTTGATCCACGAATGCTGGGATCAAAGACCGACACATTGCGCGGATCGCTCGGATTGGCCAGAAGGTCGCTGGTGCTTTCCAGAACAAATCCGGCGGCTTCGATTTCGTCGCGAACCATAGCCTCGTCGATCCGGTGATAGGCGTCGACATCGCGGTCGCCTGAGCCATCTTCAGCGCGGTGGTCAATGACAATCAGGGCGCCGCCCGGACGCAGGACTTCAAACACCGCTCGGTTCATGGTGATCCGATCCTCGCGTGACAGGGCTTGTATGTCGTCTTGCTGCCAGACCGTATCGTGATAGCCAAGGACCATGAAGGCCGCATCCACGGGCGTGCTCGTTCCGGACGCCAGACGATCGACCGGCGCGACATAGTATTCAACATTGGCGCGTTCGCCCGCAATCGCCGTCAGGGATGTATCCGCGTTCGGAAACCGGTCCACAACCCATTGGAAATTATGGGCATAAACCATGCCTTCATCACCAACCGCGCTCGACAGAATGCGGGTGTAATATCCGCCGCCCGAACCAATATCGAGCGTGGTTGCGCCGGGTTGAATACCGGCAAAAGTCAGAATTTCAGCCGGATGACGGGTTGCATCACGGACGCGATCCTGTTCGGGTCGGGTTGTATCGGCAACAGCCGCTTGAAGGATTGCACTGGGCGCCTCTGCGCCTGTGTTCGATGTGTCAGATTCGTCTGTTTGCGGCGAACACGCCGCCAAGGCCGCGATCGCCAGAATTCCAATTACCTTACGCATGCATTTCCCCTCACATTCGGTCGCTTGACCGGTTCAAGCGCCATCATGCCCTGTTCTGTGCATCCCGCCAACGCCCTCACGCAATTGTCACCGATATTGCCGTGTGTTGGAGGTGGCGAGATTGCGCGCTAATGTCGCGACGGTCATGGAGGGGTCGGCATGAGCGTCGTTCTAATGTTGTTGGGTGTAATCGGCGGGTTGGGTGTTCGGGTCTGGCGGATCAGCATGGCCATACAGGGGGCTCGTGCCATTGGTGAGGCGGCCGGGGAGGTCGCCAATCTGCCGCGTAAAATGCGATTTCGATCCCGCGCCAATCAAAAAGGCCTGTCGGTTGTTGATGATCCGCGAGAGGCTGCGACGATATTGCTGCTCGGTATTGCGCGATCCGGCGGCGAAGTCACGGTTGAAGACAAGGCAGGCATTCGCGCCGAGATGATGCGTCGTTTTGAGTTGGCCGAAAGTGATGCCAATGAGTTACTGGCCCGCGCTGCCTGGTTGTCTGAAGGCCTGCACAATCTCGATGACGGCATTGCCCGCATGACCCAGGTGATCGCCCGCGCCACGTCGCCGCGCGAACTCAGCGAGCTGGCGGGCATGCTGGAAACAATTGCCAGTGCGGATGGCGGCCCCTGCTCTGCGCAGGAAAATTATCTGGCGCAATATCGGCGCCGTGCCGGACTCGCCTGAGACCTTGCTCCCATAGCGTGCCTGCGCTTAGTTCATGCGAACAGCAGTCTGAGGTTAATCACGCATGCAACTCAATCAAGCCGCCTGGCCAGAAGTTGAAGCCTATTTGAAGCGCTCCAGGGGTATCATCATTCCCATCGGGTCAACCGAACAGCATGGGCCGAATGGGTTCCTGGGCACGGACGCACTGTGCCCGGAAATCATCGCCAAAGAGGCTGGCGACGAGTCCGGCATTCTGGTTGGTCCGACCTTCAATGTCGGCAATGCGCAGCATCATCTGGGCTTTCCCGGCACGATTACACTGCGTCCCTCGACCATGATCGCAGCCTTGCAGGACTGGATCGATTCTCTCGTTCGTCACGGGTTTGAACGGATTTATTTCCTCAACGGGCATGGCGGGAATATTCCCTCCATTCAGGCTGCCTTTTCGGAAAGCTATGCGCCGTGGTCATTGAAGGACCAGGCCTGCCCCTATGTCTTGAAAAGCCGCAATTGGTGGGATTTGCCGGGCGTCATGAAAACCTGCCGGGAGATTTTCCCGGTCGGCGATGGGTCCCATGCGACAGCCTCCGAGGTGGCGGTCACCTATTATGGCTATCCGGACTCGGTGAAAAATGTCGAGATGACACCAAAAATTGCGCCCGAAGGGGATTTCACCGACGCGGCCAATTATCGCAAAACCTTTGCCGATGGCCGGATTGGCTCTGACCCGGCGCAGGCGACGCCTGAAAAAGGCGCTGTCATCGTCAAGTCGGCAACGGAATCACTGATTGAGGAGGCCAACGCATTTTTTGGTGCCAATCAATGATGCGTCGAAGATGGGCTTGCGCGGCCTGCGCATTCTTACTGGCTGCGTGTTCTGATGGAGCAGACCGGCCTGAAACCAGTCGCGGCAGCGACGAGGCATGGGCGCAATTGCCCGAGCCGGTGTCCAACAATGCGGTTGCATCGGCGACGGTGAATGGCCGAATGATGGCTTACTCCTTTGCCGGTCTACATGCGGGTAAAACCTGGCAGGATGTCACCGCCAATGCTTATGCCTGCAATCTGGAAGCGCGCGCGTGCGAAGAAATTGACGGCCTGCCGGATGGCGTTGGGCGGCTGGCCAGTGTCGCGGCTACAGCCGGCAACCAGATCTATGTCTTTGGGGGCTACACTGTTGCGGAGGACGGATCAGAACGATCCACCCCGGAGGTCTGGCAATTCGACCCGCAAACAGAAACCTATGTGCGTGCCAGCGACATTCCGACCCCAACCGATGATGCCGTCGCTGTGACCTATCAGGACCGGTTTATCTATCTGATCTCAGGATGGCACGACACCGACAATATCGACGCGGTTCAGGTTTATGACACGGCTGAGGGCCGCTGGTTCAGCGCGACATCCTGGCCGGGCTCTCCGGTCTTTGGTCATGCAGGCGGAATTGTCGACAATCACATCGTGGTCTGCGGCGGGGTTGAAGTCGTCCCGCCGGTCGACGCGGACGCGCGGCGGACCTTTGAGCATTACGACGCCTGCTGGCAGGGCGAGATTGATCCGACCGACCCGGCGGTGATCGATTGGTCTCCGGCACCCGGTCATCAGGGCCCGGCGCGCTATCGCGCCGCCGCAATTGGCTCACAACGCGCCGGCATCGTGTATTTTGTTGGAGGCACCAATAACCCGTATAATTACAACGGGATCGGCTATAATGGAGAGCCCGCGCCTGCGCTCGATTCGATCATGCACCCGCCCGGACAAGGCGAGATTGACGGGTCGAGCTGGCGGTTGATTGTGGGCTATGGGACGTTTGGAACAATGGATCATCGCGGTCTGATTGAATGGGATGGCGCTTTTTTCACACTGGGCGGCATGAATGGCGCTCAAGAGGTGATCAGCGATGTGCGCGCTATACGGATTGACTAAATCTCACGGGCCTTGATCGCGCCGTCCTCGACATGGACGGGAATGGGTTTCAGGCCTGATGTGCCGACGAGAGGGCCATCACCCTGCCCGGTCAATATATCAAAAACCGCCCCATGAGCGGGACAGATCAAATGCGTCCCGGCATGCGCGATGACGCGGCCATCGGGCAGGTTGAGTGGGCGTCCGGCATGAGGGCAGACATTAAGATAGGCGCGGATTTCGTCGCCTTTTCGCGCCAGCAGGATGGGCAAATCATCCCAAGTGGCGACACGCCCGCCCGGATCGGGGATTGCGTCTAACTGACCCAAGACAGTTCCCGGCGGCGGCAAGATCATGAGGCGTTGACCAATTCGCCGAGCACCGGTTTCACGCCGGTCACAATGACGGTCTCGAACAGACCGGCTTTGCCATAGGGGTCATCGCCCAGCCAGGCGTGAACATCGGTCAGGGTTTCAGCCTCATAGATCAGCAGCGAGCCACACATCGCTCCGGCCTCATCGAGCAGCGGCCCGGCGAGCTTCAGGCGTGAGCCTGCCGCCTTGAGAAACGCAATATGCGCATCGCGACTGGCCGTTCGAAGGGCCAGCGCGCCGCTCTTGTCACGGGCATGAATGGCAAACAGCATCTATTCGCCCTCTGCGGTGAAGGGCCGCGCCAACAAGGCGTCCATCGCATCGTCGACCGACAAATCGCCTGCCAGAATTGCATTGACAGCAGCACAAATCGGCATGTCAGCCCCCACTGTTTTGCCCAGCGCAACAATGGCCGGGGCGCTGGCGACACCTTCGGTGACAGCACGGCGCGCGCCCAGAATATCCTTCAGGCTTTCGCCGCGACCCAGCGCCAGACCGCACGACATGTTGCGCGATTGTTCAGATGAACAGGTCAGAACCAGATCGCCCAAACCACACAAACCCGCCAGCGTGTCGCGCTCTGCGCCCATGGCCACGGCCAGTCGGGTCATTTCAGCATAACCGCGCGCAATTAGCGCGGCATGGGCTGATTTCCCCAATCCCTTGCCTTCAGAAATCCCGCAGGCGATCGCCAGCACATTCTTGACCGCGCCGCCAACTTCCGCGCCGATCAGGTCCCCGGACCAATAGGGACGAAAGCGCGGGGTTCCGATGGCATTCATCAGGGCCATTCCCAGCGGTTTGTAACGCGTCGCCAGAGTGACGGCGGTCGGCAATCCCTTGGCAACATCAATGGCAAAACTTGGTCCTGACAAGACAGCCGGAATGGCCGATGGAATGGTCTCGTCGAGGACTTCTGTCATCATTTTCAAGCTGGATTGCTCAATGCCTTTTGAGCACAACAGGACCGGCTGGGCCCCGCCGGCATGCGGCGCAAAATTTTCCAGAACGCTGCGCATGTGCTGGGCCGGTGCGACCGCGAGTATGGCATCGCATCCGCCCATATCCGCCATGTCAGATGTCGCTTTCAACGATGTGTTGAGTGAGACGCCGGGCAGGTAGAGCGTGTTTTCATGATCTGAATTGATCGCCTTGGCGATATCGTCCTCATGCGCCCACAGCGTTACATCGCGACCGGCCCGCGCCGCGGTTTCAGCGAGCGCCGTGCCCCAGGCCCCGGCACCCAAAACGCCGATGTGGTTGATCTCGCTCATGCCTTGGGTCCCTTTCGGCCTGATCCAATCGTCGGGTTGAGTTTGGCCGACGCAGGGTCCAAAGGCCAGCGCGCGCGCGCTGGCGTATCCAGACCAGCTGTCTCGCCGCGTGCCAAATGCTCAACCCCGGCCAAGGCAATCATGGCCGCGTTGTCGGTGCACCATTTGGATGGCGGTGCGATGAGTTGAAACCCGTTTTCCATCGCGGCGTGACTCAAGGCATCTCTGACGGCACTGTTCGCGGCGACACCACCAGCCACAACAAAGCTGAGCGGTGCGGCGTCATCCGGAAATCGTTCGCGAAATGCGACCATGGCGCGCGCCGAGCGATCCGCCAGGGAACGGGCAATCATGGCCTGAACACTGGCCGACAAATCGGCGCGGTCACGATCATCAGGGTTTTCGAGCCCGTCCCAGATTTGCCGGGCTGCGGTTTTCAAACCGGCAAAGGAAAAATCACATCCGCCGCGCCGCGCCAGCGGCAAAGGCAGGTCAAAGCGGGCCGCATCGCCGGTTTTTGCCATGCGTTCGAGTGCAGGACCGCCGGGAAAGCCCAATCCCATGATTTTGGCGGTTTTATCAAAAGCTTCGCCAGCCGCATCGTCCAGCGTTGAGCCGAGCTTTTCATAATCGCCGACATCGCGCGCAATCAGTAACTGCGTATGTCCACCGGAAACCAGCAAGAGAAGATAGGGGAAATCGACCTGTCCGGTCAGGCGCGGTGACAAGGCGTGGCCTTCCAGATGATTGACCGCAATAAGCGGCTTGCCTGCGCCCAACGCCAGGCCTTTGGCGGTCATCAGCGCGGCCATCACGCCGCCGACCAGTCCCGGTCCGGATGTCGCGGCAAAACCGTCTATATCCGCCAAAATCAGACCGGCGTCGCCGAGCACTTTCCGGGTCAGAACATCCATCACTTCGACATGTGCGCGTGCGGCGATTTCAGGTACCACGCCGCCATAGGGGGCATGCGCGCTGTCCTGGCTCAAGACGCTATCGGCGAGCACATCTATGCGCCCGTCAGCATGGCGACGAACAATGGCAGCGGCACTTTCGTCGCAGCTCGATTCCAGACCGAGTACGGTGAGCGCTTGCGCGGGTGCTTGAAGGGGCGCTAAGTCCTGCATTCCTGTTCGATACGCCTCAAGGGTAGGTCACGCAACTTGTCGACACCGTCCTTTTCAGACCCGCTGCCGATTGCAACCCGTGGATCACCGCTTGCGCTGGCGCAGGCGCATATGACGCGTGACCTGCTGATCAAGGCGCACAGGCTGACGCAAAGTGACGGCGAACAGATATTCCCGATCCGCACCTTCATGACTACCGGTGACAAGCTGACGACGCAGCGCCTGACCGAGGCGGGCGGCAAGGGCCTGTTCACCAAGGAAATCGATGCTGCGATTTTGCGCGGCGAAGCACGCATTTCGGTGCACTCCATGAAGGATGTGCCGATAGCGCCGCCTGAAGGGCTGGAATTTGTGGCCTATCTTGAGCGTGAAGATCCACGCGACGTTTTGCTGATTTCTGCGGGCAGCGCCCAATTGGATGATCTGCCGCAGGGTGCGACGTTGGGAACCGCCAGCCTGCGCAGGCAAGCTCAGGCCCTGCATGCGCGCCCGGACCTTAAAATTGTAACGCTGCGCGGCAATGTCGGTACGCGGCTGGACCGATTGAACAGTGGCGAAATCGACGCGACATTTCTGGCACGGGCCGGTCTGAACCGGCTGGGCCGCAAGGAGGCTCAATTCAGGCCGATAGAACCAGCCGCCATGCTGCCGGCAGCGGGGCAGGGCGTTGTCGGAATTGCCATACGCAGTGACGATGCCGCCGCGCATGACATTGTTGCGCCTCTGAACCATGAACCCAGCTGGACTGCACTGGCGGCCGAACGCGCGGCGCTGTCCCGGCTCGATGGATCCTGCCGCACGCCGATTGCCATTCATGCGGCATTGACCGGCGATGAGCTTTATCTGCGCGCTGAAGCTCTGACGCCGGACGGCGTGCATTGTTGGCGCGATGAGGGACGCTGCGCCGCAAATTTGCTGGATGCACAAAACCTTGGACGCGAGCTGGGCGAAAATATCAAACGGGCCGGCGGCGACACGCTTGCGCAAGCTATCGCGGCGTCATGAAAGTCCTGATTACCCGAGCTGAACCCGGTGCGACGAAAACAGCCACAGCGCTTCATGCACGCGGCGTTGAAACGATCGTGGCGCCGCTGCTGAATATTCGCGATGCGGATGCGATTACCGAAAGCCTGTCGCGCGTTCAGGCCCTGGCCTTTACCAGCGCCAATGGTGTGCGGGCCTGGGCAAAGCTTCGCGAGGAACGCCATCTGACGGCCTGGTGTGTGGGTGATGCGACGCGCGATGCGGCCCGTGAAGCCGGCTTTGAGAAAACCCGGTCTGCAGGCGGCGATGCTCACGCTCTGGCCGATCTGTTGATCCGCGGTTTGGAGCCTGAGCGCGGCGCGATCTTACATGTGCGCGGCGGTCATACAGCCGGTGATCTGTCCGGCACGCTTCAGCGCAACGGGTTTCCGGTTCATGAAACGATTGCCTATCGCGCCGAGGTCGAACAGCAATTGCCGAGCCTCGCCAGGGAAGCGCTGACCAGCCGGATGCTTTCAAGCGTATTATTTCATTCGCCGCGTGCGGCGGGTGCGTTCACGGCGCTGGTAGATGATGCAGGTCTGAATGCCCGGCTGGAAAGCGTTATCGCCATTGCAATCAGCCCGGCTACGGCTAGCAATCTGATTGGATCGGATTGGGCGGCGATACGCATTGCCGAGACGCCCGATGAGGGTGCGCTACTGGATCGCGTTGGCGCGGGGCCAGACAGGCCCTAGAGTGCAAGCAGACGTTCGAATCACGCGAAAAGGGCTGTGGATCGGGAAATGAGCCAGGATACTGAACCAGAACCGGTTGATGCCGAGTTTGAGCCAGCGCCGATAGACGAGCCCGAGGCGAAAAAACGCGGCGGCGGGTTTCTTGGCGGCCTGTTCCTGTTTCTCATCGCGACTCTGGCAGGCGGCGCGCTGGGCGTTACCGGAGCCATGTGGCTTGACGGTCAACGCGATGCGCCGGCCGTAGGTGAGAATTCTGACGCACTGGCCAGTGTGGAAGCCCGGATCGCAGCGCTTGAAACCGCTGAACCCTTGGTCTCGGCACCGGAAGGCTATGCCGAATTGCAGAACCGCGTGACGAACCTTGAAAACGCGCCGCCGCCCATGGTCGGCGATGCAGACCCTGAACAAACAGCCCTGTTGGTGTCGCGTATTGAAGCGCTGGAATCGGCAATGCCGGTCGCCGGTGAGGCGATTGATTTGACGGCGATAACCAATCGCCTGGACAGCGTCGCTGACACGGCTGAACGCGCTGAAGCGCTCGCCAATCAGGCGCTGGATAGCGAGAGTTTGCCGGTTGGCGAAGCGGGCGTGGATGCATCGCTTATGCAAGCACTTGCAGACCGAATTGCGGCTCTGGAGGAGACGGAATCCACATCGATCGCCGAACCCGTTGATCTCTCGGCAATTGAAACGCGTCTCGCCGCCGTTGAGGCCTTGGCACAATCTGCCTCAATGCGCGCCGATGCGGCGGCCAATGTGGCGGGCAGCGCGCAAAGCGGTACGCAGGACGCCGACACCGCCCGCATTCTGGCGGCCCGGACACTCGCGCTGATGGCATTGGCCGATATTGCCGAAACGTCTGCGCCGTTTGAGGCTGAGCGCGCCGCGCTGGCCAGGCTCTGGCGGGACCGCCCGGAATTGAACGCCATACAGCCGGTCGCGCGCGCCGGTGTTCCGGACCGCGAGGCTTTGGTCGCGGACTATCCAAGGGCTGACATCGAGGCCGCCGCGGGTCCCTCGCGCGCTTTCTTTGGACTGATCGAAGTGCGCCGTGTTGACCCGGACGAGGGCGCAGATGGTCCACTCGCTTTGGCCGCTCTGGCGGCGGCGAGATTGGAACGCGGCGATCTGGACGGCGCTGTTATTGCGACGGAACGCCTCGAAGGAGAGGCTTTGACCGCGGCGCAGGCCTGGCTGCTGGCCGCACGGGCGCGTTTGCAGATTGAATCTACACTGACCACATTGAGGGCGGCGCTGGTTGACGAAGCGGCCTCAGAAGGAGCTGATCCAAGATGATCCGCCTGATACTGGTCGTACTCGTCATTATCGCCGCCTGTGCGGCGACCGTTTTTGTGACACTCAATCCCGGCTCGGCCTCGTTTGAATTCATGGGCGTTCAGGGGCGCATGCCCTTTGCGCTGGCAGGCGGGCTTTTGATTCTGCTGACCTTTGCCCTGCTGGTCATCTGGCGTTTGGTTCTGGGGGTCTGGACGGCGCCGGACAATATTCGCAAATTCAATACACGCCGCCGCAAGGAAAAGGGTTTTGACGCGCTCGAACGCGCGCTGATCGCCTCGGCTGCCGGCGAAGGTGAAACGGCTGTGCGCCAGGCTGCGCGCGCCGATGCCCTGCTGGAGCGTCCCGCCCTGTCGCGCCTTCTGGCGGCGCGCGCCGCAGAGGCTGCGGGGAATTTGCCGGGTGCAGAAGCCCATTATGAAGCCATGCTGGACGATCCCAAGACGCGCATGGTCGCACGACGCGGGCTCGCACAGATCGCCCATGAACGCGGCGAACATACACTGACCGTTGAGCATGCCAGCGAGGCCTTTGGCCAATCGAAATCGGTGCGCTGGGCGTTCGATGCCCTGTTCGATGCTCAGGTCGCGCAAGCCGACTGGCAGGCCGCACTCGACACATTGCATGAAGGCGAAAAACGCAAACAAATCCCGGCCGACCGTGCCAAGCGTCGCCGCGCCGTCCTTCTGACGGCCGCCGCTGTTGAGTGTGAAGAGAGTGATCCGGCCGCCGCGCGGGCTTTTGCGGAGCGCGCTGCTGGCGCGGCACCCTCCTTTGCGCCTGCAGCAACTGTCGCCGCACGTTTGCTGGCAGGCGCGCGCAAGCATGCCAAGGCTGAAAGCCTGATCAAGGCGGCCTGGTCGGCCGCGCCGCATCCGGCACTGGCGCGTGCTCTGGCCGAATTGCGCAAGAGCGACACCAAGGCGAAACGTGCCGAACGCCTCAAATCACTGGCGGAAATTCGCGCCGATCACCGTGAATCACGCCTGCTTCTGGCCGAAGCCGCGCTGGAGGCCAGCGATGTCGGCGAAGCCCGTGCGGCGCTCGACCCCTTGCTGGAAATGGGAACGCCATCGGCGCGCCTGTGTGCTCTGGCGGCACGACTGGCCCGTCAGGAAGATGACGACAAGGCGGCGCGTCGCTGGATGACGCGCGCGGCGCATGCGCCGGGCGAGGCCGACTGGTCGGATATTGATGGCGAGGGCCGCGCCTTTCCGTTTGCGCCCGATGACTGGAAGCGCATGGTCTATGCCTTTGGTGATGAAGGGCGGCTTTTGCATCCGCGCTATGAGCGCTTTGAGATTGCCGCCGAAGCTGTACCGGAAACAGCTCTGCTGGAAGCGCCCAAACAATCCCCGAAACGCGCTGCGCCCAGCGCGAAAGGCGATGCAAGCTTTTATGATGCGCCGCGCGCGCCCGATGACCCGGGCGTCAGCGACGATGACGACGATGATATCGATTCCATTGCCGCGCTGGGGCATCGATGAGCCGGATACTCGTCGCGATTTCAGGCGGGTCAGCGTCGGGTAAAACCACGCTGGCCGAGGCGGTGCGCCGTCGGCTCGAACCGGTCGATGTGCGCCTGATCCGCGAAGACGAATACTATGGTGATCACGCCAAAGACCCAGGCTTTGATCCGCTCCGGTTCAATTTTGATGATGTTGCCGCGCACGACCACGCCTTAATGGCCAAACAGCTCGGTGCGCTCAAAAAAGGCAAGGCCATTGACGCGCCGCTCTATGATTTCGCCACGCATAGCCGCCTGCCCCAGACACGCCATGTCCTGCCTGCCGATATCATTATCGTTGAAGGTATTCATGTCCTTGCTGACCCTGATCTCGCGCCGCTTTATGATTTGACGGTCTATGTCGATGCGCCATCGGATGTGCGTCTGGCGCGGCGGATTTTGCGCGATGTCCGCGAACGCGGTCGCAGCGTGGAATCGGTCGTGACGCAATATCTGCGCTCGGTTCGACCCATGCATATCAAATACACCAAACCGGGCAGGGACAATGCTGATCTGGTTGTTCTGAATGATGCGGCCGCCGCCGATCCGGAACTGGAAGCCCTGCGCCCGTCATTCAATGCCCTGGCTGAGCCGGTCGTGGCCCGGATCAAGGAATTGATGGCGGCGCGCTAGCGGTCCGGTATATCGTGCATGTCGCTCGCTTCAGCTTTTCGCATAACCCCCATATTGCCCTGTCGCCACTTCGCGGCTAGTTTCCGCGCCCTTGGCTTCAAGGGCCGCATTAGCTCAGCTGGTAGAGCACATCATTCGTAATTAGCGGGTCTAGTTCCGAATGCTCAGCTCGACCAAATGGTTAGAGTGGGCCTGGAGAAGTTAGTAGGCCTATAGTAGGCCTCTAAAATGTGGTGAGCCGCTTTAGCTCAGCTGGTAGAGCAACGCATTCGTAATGCGTAGGTCGCGTGTTCGAGTCACGCAAGCGGCACCATGTTTCGAGAAATCATTTTGCCGCCGATTCAAGCTATCTTCTTGATTATTTAAAACTATCGTCCCGGAAACGGCTTTACTCTGAAGACAGTCCAAGCGTATGCTCATCTTGGATCACGCGGTCTTGAAGATCGCTCCAAATAGGCTGAAGATTCAACCATAACTATGCTTTGGAGAGGTTTTGTGGAAAGTTTAATGCTCACCTGTCCCGTTCGGGGCTTGCTGAAAACAGGCGCGAAAAGCAAAGACGGTCTAAAGCCTTCAGAAGAGTATTTTAGGGTCGAGGCAATAAAGCACCTCATCGAACTCGGATACCCAAAGGCAAATATAAAGGTCGAGGCTACCGTAAAAAAATTTGGCAACAGCGGCCGAAACTCGATGCGCGCGGATCTCGCCGTACTCGATGTTCCGGTTTCATCTTCGGAATCCAATAGTGTGGAATGGTTGCTCGAACACGCAATAATACTTGCTGAAGTGAAACGTGAGAACTCATCAAATGATTATGTGAAACATACCCAGGTGAAGCCACTCTTAGACTTCGCAAAAAGAGATGATTGTGTGGCCTTATATTGGGACAATGTAGATCAGCGGGTGTTTTGGCAGGAACGCCTGGATGGAGTGCGCTCAACAAAGGAAGGCCCTCTCCCGATCCTTCCGCGTTATGGTCGGAAAATTCACGTTAAACCCTTAACATTCGCCGACCTTACGGCTGCCGATAACCTTATCGCCATATTTGATCGAATAGAAAATATTTTGCACGCAGCTTCGGTTGATCTCGAGCCCAGATATTCGGTGATGCTGCAGTTGATACTTGCGAAACTCTACGACGAGCACGCTCACCAAGCTTCGCCAAGTGATGAATTAGAAATCCAGGATTTTCGAGCGGTAGGAAGCACAGGAAAAGAAGCGCTCGAGTCTTTCAATACTGTGCTTGGGAAAGCCGTTGATTATTATCAGTACCACCTACCCAAGAAAATTTCCAAAAAGCTGCCGCAAAAAGTAAACGGTGAAGTAATTACAGAGATATGTAAGTCACTTGCACCGGTATGCGTAATCGCATCTAAAAGGGATGTAATACAGAATTTCTATATGAGGTTCTCGAAGGGCCTTTACAAGTGGGACCTGGCTCAGTTTTTTACTCCACCGAATGTTACAGATTATATAGTAGATATTCTCAACCCTAAGTTTGGCGAACACATGAAAGACCCGGCATGCGGAAGCGCAGACTTCCTTACTGCTGCATTTCATAAAAGGAGGGATAAAGACCCTAAATATGCCGATTGTCTTTGGGGAACTGACAATTCAGAAAATGCGGTGCAAGTAGCCATTCTTAATATGTTATTAAATGGAGATGGCAAATCGAATATTAAAGAGGGTGATTCTCTAGTTGGAGTGAATGACGATATTGATCGTTTTGATATAATGGTATGCAATCCACCATTCGGATTAAAAATAGTTGAGAAGAGAAAATCCGTATTGAGAAATTTTGACCTCGGTCACAGTTGGTCTCGTGATGAAACTAACGGCAGATGGAAAAGAGATTCGACTTTACTATCCCAGCAAGAATCAGGAATTTTATTTGCTGAGGTTTGTGTAAAACATGCGAAGCCGGGCACTGGGCGAATTGCGATAATTTTCCCGAATGGCTATCTCGGAAATCGTTCGCCTCGCTACCAGATACTTAGAGAATGGCTGTTGAGACATACGAAGGTGGTGGCTATTTGTGCATTTCCAAGATTTACATTTAAGACATCGGGGGCAGACGTAAGTGCAAGTGTTGTTTATCTTGAGAAACGAGCCAGCCCACTTGCCGACGCTACGCTAGACGACTCTTATCATTTCTCAGTCCAAATGATCGAGAATGTTGGCTGGAACCTGGGTGATAAAAGAGCTGCTCCACGATATGTTCGGAATCTTGAGGATGGCAGCTTTATAATCGACAGCAACGGCGACCGTATTCTAGATGCCGATTTTGCAGGATCGCTGGACGATCTTCGCTCCAGTGTTGTCGTTAGCTCATTTCCTTGGCTCGTTGATGGCTCGTCAGGCAGCTCACCGGAAACCGGGTGGGCCGTACCAATATCTGAAGTGATAGACGATGCAGACCACACATTAGACCCAAAGCGACTTTGTAGGAAGTTCGCTTCGGTGCGTGACGACATTAAATCAAATCGCTTCTTTTTGCTGGGCGATGCGGTCGATTTCATCCCGGAGGCGCACGATAGTGCCGGTACAAAAATTACAAAAGTACCCGAAAATATTTACACTTACGTAGAGCTGCAGAACATTGGTCAGGGCGACTTTAGTGGCGAGAGTCTGCGCGGTTGGGAGCTACCTCAGCGCGCCAAACACTTCGCTGAAGAGCATGATATTTTTGTTGGATCAATTTGGGGCAGTGTTCAAAAATGGTGTTTGGTTCCCCAAGGTGTACAGAATGTAGTCATAACAAATGGATGCCATCGCCTCCGTATAAAGGATAGCTGTAAAGAACGCATAGTTGACGTTGCCGCCTTTCTTTGCGCAGAGGCTTATTCAATCCAGATGCGCGGTTTTGCAAGGGGATCGGACGGGCTCGCGGAGATCACTTCAGAAGATGCTGCTAAAGTAATGGTGCCCATGCTCTCTCAAGCGGAAAGGGCTGAAATAAAGCCGTTTGTTGACAGCTTGCTCGCTGGACACCCAGACATCCGAACAAAGATCGCACACATGGTTTCGAATCGTTCAGTATCATTTCCGAATCCCGACAAGCGGAGTTCGCATGTAGCACTTGTCTGACCCACCTCATTGACCATTGAATGGATCAACGTTTTGATCCCATGATCCATGTAGATTTCATGCAGACAGCATTTGTGGGTACCATATTTGAATCATTAGCAGGGATTTTATGGGATATGGGGGTTTAGGGGCGCCCAGCGCCATTGCAGCAACAGCCCGCATTTGCCGTAAAACAACAATGCACCCCTAAACTTGTATATCCCATAAGCTAGAATGGTGTTTCTGGCGGCACATCGTCTGCCGCTCAGGCAATTACCTCCACTTCCCATTCGATGCTCTGCCCAACGTGTTTTTCAAAGATCCGGCGCGCCTCATCAAGCGGTGGCCACTCGTAGACTGTAGACCGCTCATGCTCCCCGGTTCGTGGATTGAAGCACTTGCCATTCTGGCGCGTTTGGACGGCAGGCATGTGTTTCTGAATAGCCCGACCGAGGGCGTTCTTGGCGACGTAGGAACGGTGAGGGAAGTCGTCCCGAAACTGGGCGAACAGTGCTGGCGAGCTGGCAGACTATCTCGAGGCCCGGCGCATGAGCCATGTTCGCGGCGCTCCGTTCCATCCGCAGACGCAAGGCAAGATCGAGCGCTGGCACCAGACCTTGAAGAACCGGATACTGTTGGAGAACTACTTCCTGCCCAGCGACCTCGAATCCCAGATCGAAGCGTTCGTCGAACACTACAATCATCAACGCTACCACGAGAGCCTGAACAATGTGACGCCTGCCGACGCCTACTTCGGCAGGGCTCCTGCCATCATCAAACAACGTGAAAGGATCTAGCGACAGACCATCGAACATCGACGCTTGCAACACCGCAAACTCGCCGCCTAATATCAACCAACCAGACGAGGCCGATGCTCCGCTAATCTACGACACCTTCTGTGCCAAACGTCCTGACGACGGACAGATCGCTGAAACAGTACCGGCCCTAGGCGATTGCTGGCCGGGGCACCCAAAATGCGGCCGTCTTTGCCACAGACCCAGGCGGCATTGGTCGACGATCCTTAATGGTATAGCCAAGGGACCGCATCACCTCTCCCACAAAATATCCTGCGGTTTGCGTCGCGGCATTGCCCCCACGATAGTCGACGCCTAGGAGCTCATTGAGTTCTTTGTCCAGGCCAGCTAGCGCGGGCATGTCGTTCTTGGTTGCCTCAATGCAACGGCGGCGGCCCTCACGGGAATCAATTAGCTCGCGCATTTTGATCGCAATTGGCGAGTTGAGCTTCATTCCGCCGTCTTCAGAGTACGGTAAGCCCAAAGATTCAATCACGGTGACGAGGAAGTTTGCTTCTTCGGTGTCCTTGGACCGTGCATTGATCCAGAGGTTTTCACGTTCCTTGACGGTCATTTGCTCGAGTTTTTCGATGGTCAATTTTCCGGGAAGTTGATCAGATGTCATTGTCGTCTCCTGCCTCAGTGGTTTTGGGATTAAAGGACAGCACCGCTCGACGGCCAGGGAGAGCAGCGTCCGCATGTTCAAGCCATTTAATGTGAATTTCGATAGGCAATGCGAGGGCGTCAGCAATAGCGACAATATTTTCCCAAGCGCCGTTCGAGTCCTGCCCCTGAACCGACAAATCAGCAGTGTCTATGTATTTGTACCCGTTGTCGGTGAATTCGCCCCTTACGGTAGGTGCGTGGACAATTCTCTCAACTTCATTCGAGGTCTTTTTCTCACCAATCAGACGAATGAGCTCACACATCATGGGGTTCCAATAGCGGCGCTGGAATTTCTGCCCGTTGAAATAGCCGACCTCCACAGTTGTATGAGTGAGGTCGGGTATTTGACCGGCACTGAATTCCAGCGGGGACTTATCCGCGGTCATGGGCGTGGGGGTCGAGGTCGCTGTAGCGGCGCCATGTTCTAGCGCGTCAAGCGCACGAACAATCACGTCCTCTGCTGTATCAACAAGCGGTTCAGCCAGCTGTTGGAGCCGACGATAGGTTGGGGTGGTTATCTCGATTTCAGGCATGATAGATCTCCGTTCTGTAAATCCATAATGCCCTCCTTTTTATCTTAAGTCAATCTATAAATCTAAAGATACCCTAGAAGCCTAGGTCTCTTTCTGATAATTCATGGCATCTAATGCCCTCAGAATGCCTGTCAGCAAACGGGGTTTGAGGGGTGTTGTGGGTTTTGCAGGCAAGCCTACAAAACCCACCAAACCCCCTAAACCTAGCGGCGACGGGCGTCAGAAAGGCAAATCTCCATCTGTTGGCGATTCATCCGGCTTTCTCAACTGTTCCACCCGGTAACGCTTCACGCTTCCTGGGCCTGCCTCGGCGCGCAGGACTCTGCCGCCCGCTATCCGATCGACATGCTTAGCCAGAAACCGACCAACACTCCGCGGATTGAACTCGTGCTGCCGTGTTGCGCCATTCAGCTCACAAACCAAAGCAACTTTGGCTTTCGAATGAGGCAGCTTTGGCAAATCAGCGATTGTTACCCAAATATCCCCCAGCGCCTCCTCCCAGACGACGAGAAGTTCAACGAGCGTGTTTTTACTGGGATCATCAGCAAGGATATCAAGCCGGGTTGTCTCGGGGTCGTCCTCACCAAGCCAAACCAGCGCATCCCGGACCATGTTCCAATGATCGAAGGAGCCGATCCTGTCAGTCTGTGGCGGTTTCCCCGCTGCGATATACGCCCGCAGCACCGTGAGTCCCGCGCTGACGATTTCTGGCCGGTTTACCAGAGCTTCTTCACGCGGGTCGAAATCATATTGAAGCTGGTCGGGCCGTTCCACCTGAGCGTCTAGGCGGCATCGCAAGACCCGCCGCGACATATCGCCCGAGATCACGAGATTGTTGCCAGTGGCGATGACGGTGCACCGCGTGGGCAACCGGACGATTTCGGACTTACCAAGAATACGCACTTGAACTTCCGACTGGGTCAGCATTGAGCAGAGGAAGTCCCCTTCGATTGGCTTGTCGCAATTGTCGATTACCAATACGCGGTCACCGGTCATGAGCACTGACCCCAAGCGCTTTTGATCTTCTTCGAGGTTGGCCCCCTGGGACATCATCGCTGGCCTGTGGCCGCTTGCAATGATCCCAATCGTTTCGGCCAGAAGAGATTTCCCAGTTCCAGCAGTGGGCGCATCAATCGCAAACAGCGGTGCAGATGGAAACATTGGACGGACCAAAGCAGTTAGGACCGCCGCTATGGCGACACTTCGCGAAGCATCATCAGCAAATACAAAGTCCCGAAACGGCTTGGCAAGAACCGCCAATGCCGCCCGCGCCTGATCTTCGGTTGGCTCCTCTGGCACTTCTGGAAACTGGGCGGTCCCAGGGTCGTAGTAGATTTGGGTCGCAGCATCATAGCCCGGGATCGTTAGCAGTGAGCCATCAAAGCGAAGGGTTGGTGTCGCGGTGACGCCTGACAATGGGCGTACCCGCCAACTACCGAGACGAGCGCGATAAGCGGCTGCCAATGAAGAGCGAGGATCTGAAAGCCGATACCCTTCCTCCGTTGGGTGCACCCAGCGCGCCACAAGTGCAAATTGCTCGGTTAGCCAGGCTGCGGGTGCCGAGCGGATCAGCAAGGCACCTGTAGGACGACCTACGCCGCTTTCAGAAGTTGGTGTTTCCAGGCGCACGACACGCACCAACTCATCATATCGTTGAAAGACGCCGACATCAGCTTTGATGAGGGCTTGTTCGGCCTCATCGACCATGCGCGGTCTATCTCCGGGCTTGATGACGATCTGGGGGCGACCGTCATTATAGTCGCCTTCTAGCCCTAGCCATTTTCGGAGCGTCGGTTCGAGTTCTGAGATTTCAAGCTTGCGGCATAGCTCTGGCAATCCCCACACATTCTCACCGGCCTTGGCCTTGGTGCGGCTAGCCTCTGACTTTCCAACTCGGTTTTGGGCTTCCTCATCTTCGGATAGCTGAGCAACCAGCGCGACGCACTGGTCGATATCGACATCGGATAGCTCGGTCCTAATGAGGGTGCCAGTCAACGCGAGGCAGACTTCATCGCGATTTCCAGACTGCCGAGGGTAATAACGCACAATCACGGCGAGAAATGCACACAGCCCAGCGCGCACAACGAGTTCGTTGGCAGGCAGTTCTGGCACTTCTTTGTTGCCCGATTCCCACTCAACCCTTTCCCCGCTCGGATGAATGGACGGTGGCACCATCGTCAGGTGCTTGTCACCTCGCAGCTCGAACACCATTGAACCATTGGAATCGATGCCTCTGGTCCAGCTGTTCGGGAGTTCGAAGGGAATTCTAGTCTTCTTGAGAACCGTACGAACCATTCGGTGGCTTGCCGCCGAACTCTTCCGGCCGAAAGCGGGAAGCATATAAAAGAGTTTGGCGCCAACCTGAGCGGCCTCCGGCCAATCAAAATCGAGGTCGATGAGATTCCCCGAGACCGGTCCTGTACGAAGCGAAATGTTGGCGCTCGGTGGAAACGACTTCACTAAGCTTGCTTTGGTCCAAGATTTGACCTCCTTCCATTTGCCAGCAGCCTTCTTATCGCGTGGCCTTAGGGGAAATGGCTGCCAGCCATTTTCCAAGTAGAGCCTCGCAGCTTCGAGTACCGATGTTTCGGGTTTGGGGAGCTTGATCGTCATTGGCCTGGCCTCCCGCTTACACGGTGTTGGGCCATCCAGTTGTCGGCTTCATCCACCGCATAGAGGATTTTGGTGGAAATCCGATAAAATGGGGGTCCCTCACCCCGGCAGCGGGCCTTCTCAAACCAGGAGGGTGAAAGACCAAAGCGGCGGGCGATTGATTTGGTGCATAGAAATTGGGTTTGGCCAGAGCCATTGGTGACATGTTCAGCCATGTCGACCTCCTATCAATGGACGCGCAGCATTGCGTCGCAGTTGTTTTCGGAAATCGACCTCGGGCGAGAACAACCCGCTAGGCGGGTGTGGGCGTTACTTTAATGGGCCTCTACGTTCTTGACCCAGCCGTTCAGTCGGTCGGCCCTGTCGGGCCACGTCGTTTATTTGTTGTCGATTGCGGTTCCAGCTCAATGCGCTTTCTACCTAACCGGCCAAATCTATCTAGGTACCGTAGGCGCGCATTGCAATCGCCGCTGCGGCAAATCCAAATCTGTCCAGTTTGGTGCAAGGCGCGGCTAGGCTTTTGTTGCAGCCAGAATGGCGGCGGTCACCTTCTCCATCGGTTCGCGTAGCCGATCAGCGGTACTGACAATGTAGCCGCTGGTTACATCCCCTGAAATCCGGTGATTGAGAAGGCGCTTAAGCGCATAATAGGGCACGTCCAGTCCTTCCGCGATGGTGATGAAGGTTCGGCGAAGGTCATGCAGCGTAAAGTCGATGCCGCTCGCGAACTTCACCCGCGCCACGAGCCGCTTGGTTTCGGTCTGGTGGCTGCGATTGCCTCGTCCAGGGAAGACCCAGTCGGCTTTACCAACCAGCTTCCTTCGGGTTTTAAGCAGCTTCACCAAATAGGGGGACAGCGGCAGTTCTAGCGGATCGCCATTCTTGGTAATGGGAATGTCGAGGCGTGCGGCTTTAAGATCGATATGCTCCCAGCGCAGGCCTAGAATTTCGCTGCGGCGCATGCCGGTCAAAATGGCTACGGTTAGAATATCCCGACCTGCTGGCGCTTCGCATTGAACGGCCCTCCACCAATTGGGTAAATCCTCGGACCGAATAAGGCCAGAGCGCCGCCTTTCTTTAAACCACGACCGTCCTTGGGTGAGGATTTGCACGGGGTTGGGCGGCATTTCCTCGCAGGCTGCTGCCGTGAAATTGTATATGGACCGCAAATGACGCATCGCGTTATTGGCGGTGACCTCGCCATGCTTTTCCGCGATAGCGCGGTGCCGAGCGAGGACCATTGACCGCGTGATTTCGGCGATAGGTTTGTTTCGCCACGTTGCCAGATAAAGGCGATATGTCCGGCGATAGGCATCAAGCGTGATCTTGGAAAGGTGGGGCCGGTTTTTAAAGAACTGCTCAAAGGCCTGTTCCAACGAAAGTGATCGCTCGGCTGCCTTTTTCAGTTCCGCATTAGGGTCAACGCCTCTTGCCATCTTGGCAAGGAGTTGCGCCGCTTCCTTTCTTGCCTTTTCTGCTGACAGCACATCGGCGCGGCCAATCGTGACGCGGCGTGTGCGGCGATGGACATTGCCTTCAGCAAAGAACACTTTTGAGCGGGCACCCACGCGCAAGCCAAATCCCTGTAGGACTGCGTCGCGGTAAAGCACCTGGCCGTCGCTGGCTGGGGGCACGCTGGAAACAAACTGGTTTGTGAGCTTTACGGATGTCATGGGGAACTCCTCATTGTTCCCCCTCTCATCTATATCGAAAAATTAGAAATAGCTCGACTTTTTAGATGCTTGGGCGCGGCGTCTGGTTTACTCCAATTGGACGAAGCGCTGTCCAAAACCGTTCGAACACGCGCGCGCGATCGAGTTCGCCAAGCGGCGATACCGCCTCCAATTTCCTGAAGGGCTTTCGCCGCGCAGGAGGATGTGTACGACACCGAAAAATGCTCTAAGTTGCGATTGGCTCAACCGGGGGCGCCAAGCGCATGGGACGTTTTACGCTGAATACATTTACCATTCTAGGAATTCTCCTAGGCGCTTTAACCATTGTGTCGTTGGCCCAGAGGGCTTTCGACGTCGGGTTGGCACCAATCTTTGACGATATCCTTGAATATTATCGATGGTTCATCGAAACGCTTAAACGGTATGCTCTTGATTGGTGGACGCTAAAATTCTTCGACTTCAGCGTCCCGCTTTGGGCAATGGACCTGATTTCAATTTGGGCTCTAGCGATTGCAGGAAACATTAGGGTCGTGCGCGCACAGTCACGCTTGGCTCTTGAGGTCAAAGGTATTCGCGTTGAAAACACAATGGACAGAGCGTTAAGGCAAGGCGCGCTCCGCGGGCTCTACGAGAGAACGGGATATTTCTTCGTCAGGCAGGTTCTTTTTGCGCCTTTTGAATACCTGACGCGGCCATTTCGCAGGCTTTTCCGTATCGTCAGGACGTTACAAAACACCCCATACATGCGAGATGCCGCACGCGGGGGGCGTGGCAGCCCCTCGCAATCGGTAATTCGCAATACCGTTCGGTTTGAGAGGCAGCTTGTCGTCGTGCAACTATTGCCGTTATTCGGAGCAGGCGCGTTCTTCGTGTCAAACGCGGTTGTGTTGGCACCTTGATGGCTTGACCGCGTCGGTCGAAGCCCGCCGCGGTCCAATCACCGGCCACCTTCGATGGGGCTGGGCATGTTTGCCAGATTAGCCTTGTAGCCGCGCAAAATAAGATGGAGACGACCAGAAAGCCGCCATCTCGTTACCAACACCAAGCTTTGAATTGCCAAAAAACCACACCAATATTCCCAATATTATTGCCAAATTGCGGTATACTGTTGGCCGAAAGTTGGTGATTCTCCAAGTCATCAAGGAGGATCCAATGCCGAACAAAACAAATCTCACAATCCACGCGGCCCAGCGCATTGCCCAGCGCGGCGTTTCGAATGAGGCTCTCGAGCTGCTTGTACTATTCGGCAGCGATATTCCGGCGGGCAAGGGTGTCGTAAAACGGCGAGTGCTCGATCAAAGCTACATTGATCTAATTGATAGTGGTTATTCTATCGAGCTAGCAGATCAAGCCATGCGCTTATGCGCAGTGATCGCCTCTGATGAAACCATCATCACCTGCTACAAAAGGGATCCACGCCCATATAAGCGTCGACGTAAGGCGGTGGCCTTAGGTTCAGCAAATAAGCGCTACTGCAGGAGACATAACCATGTCCGATAAGATAGTGGACTTCCCGTCGGGTCGAGCGCGTGTTCCTTCGGAAATCGATAAAAACAAGCCCAATGCTCCAGTGCAAATCGACCAGGAAGCGCGCGACGAAGCTGTCGGTAGGCGGCGTCCGCACAGCAACATCTCGTATGATGAGCTTGAGCAAAAACTGAGGGCACAAAAACGCCTATCGACCGAAGACCGGGTTTTGCTGGTCCGAAATCTTGGCTCGATTATTGAGGAGCTTTCGACTGGGAGCCCAGTAAAGGCTTTCAACAAAATATGTGAGTATGCTTACGGTGTCGAAGGGGGACAATCCAGGGCGAAAAAACGCAAACGGTTTGTGCGATTCAGCTCTGACAAAGCGCCCACTAGTATGGATACGCTTGGGGCGCACGGCGCTGATTTTTATCGATTGGCATGTGCAGCAGGGAATCTTCTTTCAGGGCAATCCGCGCTGCCGCTGGAAGAGCAATCGATTATCCGACGGCTATGCAGGGGCACAAGCTTTAGCGAGGATGCCGCCGTTTCAATCAATGCTGAATATTCTCCTGCTGCAGCTGCGTCACGCGCTTTTCAAAACGCACTATCAACTTTGGATTTGGAAACAGACGTTCGAGGATATCTGCGAATTTGCGCGGAAAGCAGCTTTGAATTCGACGGCAACAGAGACGAAATTGACCAGAAAAGCTTAATCTCAAGCCGAATTCCTTTTGCCCAGATCACCTACAAAGGCCCTAGTTACAACAGCTTATTAAACCTGAACTCGTTCCAGCAGGCCATTCGTTTGCCATACCTCTATCCAGGAATTCGCTTGGCAACTTTATTCTGGCCAAGGCCTGTTCTTTGTTTCGACCATAAAGATGACACCGAGCGCCTCAGCGAAATAAAATCCCTTACCATCGATGATTTTTATGCTGCGGGGAAAACGTTTGGTGAAGGGACAACGCCAGAATCTGCTCTGGCTTGGTGGCAAAGACATTTGGAGCACGAGGTTTATATCGACTGTATCAGAAGGTCGGGGTTCGACCCCGCCGGGTTTGAATGGTCTCTTTGGGACAAGATTGCGAAATCAGTGGGCCAAACCGCAATTAGTGGAATGCATTGGCGTGTCTTTTTTCAAGCACGCTCAATAGACTTGATTATTGGCCAAGCGGGAGTGGAAGGCCCACTAGACTTTGGATTTGCTAGTGGAAATTGGTGGACGTACGCGCCCCATGATGTGACTTACATAGGCAGGGAATTTTCGAAACAGACGACTGCGATCAGCTCCGCTGATGGATACTTCAATGAGTGGCATGAAAGCTATCTTGGCTCAGAGCCAGAAAGCTCTTTCCAGGGCCCCATTAGCTACTCCGTTGCCGACAATCCCGTTTGGCTTCATGGCTATGCATGTCTTGGCCTTCGCCGACAGACTTATGGTGATAACAACGTCCATTTAGAGGGCTTCTTAGATCCTGATGTAAATGAAACGCCATTTGACGATGATTGGATTACTGAGGAGCAATCGTTTGGCGAGCTCGAAACGCCGTTTCAGCAAAAGTTAATAGTAGGCGGTCAGTTTAGCGCATCGTCTGATCTCGGACGAAAATTGCAGAATTTGGAATTGCTTCACGTTCCAAAAATCATTCAGTGTGCCGAAGATCAACGCAATTGGGTCCGGTCGCGGGAATACCCGTCCGGCGAGATGACGCCTTCGCTACAGGTTCATTTTGACAATTCTGATGGGTGGACGCCCCTTCCTGAAAATACCCTCGGCAATGCGCTGGTTTCTGGCCTGATCTATGGAAAAGGCGAAAATTCAATACTGGAGAAACTCAAGGCCGATATTGAGCGCCGGGTAAAATTGCTGAGCGCGGAGACCACCAGATTGAAAGCGGGCTATCTAAGCTCGTTAGATTCGTAGTGCTGAGCTCTTCGTAGGCGGATGAGCGCCGGTACAGCTCGCGCAATTGGCAACTCATGGCGAAACGCGTCAGTCACTATTCGATCTTAGAAGCTCCAAAAACGACCGGATTTCATTCTTGATAGCCGGTTTGGCGTTATGGGCCATCGAGTGGTGCGTTGGGCACAGCGCTGCGGTGTTTTCAATCGTGTCCGGACCACCAGCGGCAAGTGGGAGAATGTGGTGAACCTCTACAAAAGCCTCATCGTCATCAGTTTCAAATTTGGGCCCAGGGCAGTCGGCAATTTCGCACTTGTAGTCAGCTAGGCTTTTTCTTAGCGCAACAACAACGTCATCCCTATTGTAGGTATATGACCTAGTAACCTTGCGTCTTGGCTTAGAATTAGGTTTGCGGGAGCGGTACGCCAGCCATAAATCCGCCAATGATTTTTTTGAAAAACGCTTTTCTTCAGAAGAGCGGGTGTCTGAACTTTCAAGGGCAGGAGCATCAGCTTCTGACCAAAGCCGATTGAACTCGAATAGCAGCGCGTTGAAGCGAACCTTGTTCTTGCCCGTATCAAAAAACTCATCCCAGACCACCTCATCAAGTTCAGATGTACTATCCATTCCCTTTTGTGGGATTCTTGGGTCAAAGCTTCTGAAATTCATTAGCTTGTTGTAGACGCCGGTGGGTGATCGTCCGAGGCGTTGAGCGAGTATCTCCACGGGAGATCCCAAAGTTTTAGAGACGGGCTTTCCAAAGAGGTCTTCATAGAGCAGCAGCGCAGCAACGACTTCATCTCGCGACCAGGGCACTCCAGTTCGTTGCCAAAGTTGCTCGATGCGCTGTGCCTCCTCAGGCTCCACTTTGAAATTGGTTCCAGCGGGCTGCTTGAGGATTGATAGGTTCTTTAGGCGACTATCAACGTGCACCAGCCAATCTCGCTTAATTAGCTGCTTCGCATTTGCGACCTTGGTCAGCCTAATTCTTGCGCGAGTGGCGATTTCCTTTTCGGGTCGGGTCGTCCAAAAAGGCTCCGATTCGACATCATCTTCTTGATCACTTGGCGGCTCAATAATGACGCCAGATGCGACAATCCCCGCACGTTTTGGGTCTTTGCCTGCGGAGCGCCAAATATAGACAAGATCGCCCTCAGATATTTGTTCTGCATATCGCGTTACGCGCCATTTGATCGAGCCGTCACTGGCATTGAGATAGCCATCAATGTCGAATATTTCGGGGTTTCCCTGAAAGATCCATATTGCCATCTGAGTGGCCTCCATAGGATTGAGTGATTGGGCGAAGCGCTCTCTCAATATTACAAATCATATCGCGCCATTCTAACCAGGTGGCCTAAAGAGCTTCTACTTCCACTATTTCACCACGCTTCGTTTTGAACAGCTCCGCCAAGTGCTCTTTTGCCGGACCTATCGGCTTAATGCCATTTGTTGGGCGACCATCTTTTCCATCGTCCATTTTAACCCAAATTCCTTCAAAGCCATCGACGCGCAAACGAATAGGAGCGCCACCATCCAACCCAAGCAACCGGTCACGAAGCGCATTATCCCCATGAATATGCTTAGCCCAAACCACGGAATCTCGAACCTCAACATAAGCCATTTTTTTTCTCCTGATTTCTAAACTGTGCCCAAGAGTGGCATAGGGCCCCTGGGGGTGTCAAGGGGCCGCTAATCGCCCTGATCCACCCCCAATGGGGGGGGCGGAGTTTGTGGCCTTTGTATTAGCGTTCACGATCTCACTGCTGCCTAATTATTGGGTTCTATTTCAACGACCTAACCCCATGGCTTCAAGCGTGTGGAGGTAGGGCTCACGAATTTTGCTTGAGTAATTCCGAACCCTCCGCTTGGGTGTTCGTCCTGTGCGACCATTTTTCGTGAAATAGGGGGAGGCATGGAAAGCGACATTATTGACCAACTTCTGAATATACTCAGAAGTCCAACGGCCTATTATATCTATAGCTGGCTCGCTGTAGCGTTAGTTTTGTTGGCATCTCTCGGCGGCGCGAGAATGCTTTTGAGGATTGCAGGTACTTTCAGTGAAGCAGAGGTACTTAGGCGATATCCAGGCCCTGCGCCAACGCGCACAGATTCCATAAACCAACGAATAAGCGACCTAAAAAAGCACGCAAAGAACACAGCGCTCACGGTATCAATGCGCTCGATCGGCTTGCTTATCGTTGGTCTGGTCGTTCCTGGCTTTGTTTTAGCTTCATTGGTGATTTATCAAGATTGGTTTCTACCTGGACCCACGGCCTTGGCCACCAATGGAATTGGCGTCGCAGCCGACGAGTTGAAGCCATACGAAATTGGCATTTTTCTAGCCGATCAAGCTTTACGGGGCGGGCTGGCTGATAGTTTCGAGGTGTTCGGTTTAGGTTTTTCACCAATCGAAAATAATCCCGATAACCTCACCTACTCCGGCATCATCTTAGCCTACCGCATGTTGGCAGGTGCTGTGATGCTATCAATTGGATATCTTGGTTGGAGGGTTTTTGTTGGACAGCGCCATGTTCAGCACGCAATCCGTCGACTGGAGGATGGTGAGACGGCATAGCGAATCTGAGAAGGCCCCAGCGAATGCAGAAAAATTTCACGACCCAGCTAGCCGGACAGATTGGCGAAAACCTGGTGGTTGCCGAATTGGGCCGTAGAGGGATTGTTGCGACCACATTTGCCGGAAATGTCCCTGAAATCGATATCCTTGCCTACCGCAATGGAAAGAGCCTTCCTGTGCAGGTTAAGTCATGGCGCTCGGGTACCCTGCACTTTGATGCGGCGAAGTTTCTCGCAATAAGATTCGAGGGAAATGTTCAGATTGTAGAGGGCCCGCTAGTGCCGCCGGACCCAAACCTAACATTTATTTTCGTTCGAATCGGAGAGGCGCTGAAATCCGATCGATTCTTCATGGTGCCTCTCCACACCCTGCAATCGATAATGGAGCGAAACCATACGGAGTACCTACGAAAACACGGTGGAGTGCGTCCGAAAAATCCTATGTCGACGCATACGGCAGTCCGGCTTGTTGATATTGTCGAATACGAGGGCTGCTGGGATTTGATTGAGAGCAGGCTTTAGCGCAAAGCCATGGCTAAATATGTAGATCCATCGTTTGACTTTTATACAGACACGCCGACGGGCCGTGACCCTGATAGTTTCAGCCCAACGCTGCGCCGCTATCACAAATACATTTGGAGCAAACCCTTGCCGACAGGGGCAGCTCTGAAGCTCTCGGACGAGGTGCCGGGTGCCTATCTCTGCCATCAAAGCAACGGAGCGGAGCTCGTATTATCCAGTGACGCCCTTGGCCACACCTACCGCTATGTGAAGGCTATGGCTCCCGTGATCGAGCAGGTGCCTGAGCGAGACCTCGATAGGTTTTTCAAGCTCTGCAGCACGATTGGCGCTTACACTTTGTTTCCTGCACGAAAAATCGATGGCAAGATGACCATCAATGGGGCGCGTGGGTTTAGCTCAAAACTTAGAGATCGTTTCGATTTAACACTTGAATGCATTCGGAGGCATTATGCATCTCAACCGAGTCCGCTCAGTGACGTGCTGGCGCGATATTCAGATTTCTTTGCGCTATTTGGCAGTTTCTCGGGTTATGTCGATTTCTTCCTATTCCAGGATTTGACCGACGGTACAGAGAATGCCGTGAAGTTCTGGCTGCCGTTTGATGATTTCAACAGCAGCCCTTTGCCTAAAAGCGTTTGTGATTACGATACCTACAAGTCAAATGTGACTACCTTCATTCATGCTAGGAATAGACGTATTAGCGCTACCGATCAGTAGGCTTTCTCGACTCTGACCATTGGTCGCATTCATGTCGGATGGCGATTCCCCCTCCCGCCCCAATGACCAATCCCCGTCGATGGGGGTAGGTGTGCCCGCGAATTGAACGCTAAACGCCCTTTGCGGGGATAGGTTCGAGCGAGGCTTTCGGTAAACGCCGCGAGTTTTTTAGAAATTGATATCCTTCCTCCGATGCGCGACCTATGAATTTCCAATGAGATTGCTTTGTCCCACTCTCTTGATTGCGTTGATGTGCACCTTCCTGTCAGGGTGCAGCGATATAGATGTTGCAGGCCTTGAAGGGGTTTCATCGATATACTGGTCAGATGGTGACAGTGGTCGAATTGAGGGGGAACGCTTCAGGCTCGCGAATGTCGATGCGCCAGAAACGGGAAATATCAACAGCAATGGCGGAGCGCAATGTGAAGAAGAGCGCCTATTAGGCTTCGAAGCGAAGGAATTCATTATCCAGGCCACCCGAAACGCTGAAGTTGTCATCACGTCTAGAAGTGCGCCGGATAGATATGGACGTTCCGTTGTATCTCTGTCCGTTGATGGTCGCGACCTGGCAGGTTTGGCGATTGAGGCGGGGTATTTGCGGCCTTGGCCCCATAGAAACGGTCGGCCTGCTTCGCCCAAACCTGACTGGTGTGCCTACTAATTGGGGGTAAACTCAGTTTTCCGTTTTAGTAGGCCATTAGTAGGCGGCTTATATCCAAAACGAGCTAACAGTGTCCAAGATGGTCCAAGATTCAATTGTTTGATTATACAGGCATTTTCTAACTCTGTATGGACCTGTCCAACTCTGGCAAAAGGCGATTCCCACAATTCGTAATGATGGGGTCAGGTGTTCAAGTCACCTATGCGGCACCATTTTTCAATCCATCGCGAGCTGTAAATTCCAGTCCGGGATCGGCCATCAGGTCAGTTCAGATGTTTGTTCAAGGATGGGTTTGTCAGGTTCGCCTGGCGACAACCTGCTCGGGCCTCAACGCCCATTTCTGCCATACTCGGCGGGATCAGCATTGCTGCCGGTATCGCGGTCGGTAAATCCTGTTCGGCGACGTGGGATATTCGGATTACCGCGGCCACGGCCGACGGGGTCACCAAACCAGAAACCTGAATCATTGTCCGTGACGCCCGTTTGGCGACCGCGCACACCGCGGCCCGAGAGATCCGTCGGATCCTGATCGGAATATCCCGAAATCGGATTTCGTTGTCGGCTGCCTGGTGGACGTGTTCCGTCGGATGGATCTGTGTCGCGTACGGCAAATGAGTCGCCATAACCTCGCCGATCACGGGTGTCGTGATCGGTCAAGCCTGTATAGCCCTGATTTCCGCCTGGCTGCGTCCCACGCCCACGGCCCGCAGGGTCCGCCGAGGCCCCCTGATCAGAATCTGTGACCCCGGAGCCGCCGCCCCTGCCATATCCAACGGGGTCCGCTGATTGCCCGCCATCTGAATCTGTTACGCCCGTATGGCGCTGTCCTGCGGGGCCGCTTCCCCGACCTCTTCCATTTCCGACGGGGTCGGCATTCGCGCCAAGGTCGGAATCGGTCAATCCAGAGTTTCCGCCGCCGCGCATGCCATATCCTGGCGCATCCGCAGTTGAGCCCGCATCAGAGTCGGTGAGCCCCGTTCGATTTCGCCCTGGCGCCGACGAACTGCCTCGACCATTGCCCAGTGGATCGGCATTTGGCCCGCCATCGGCGTCAGTAATTCCGGAGTAATGGGGCGCGGCGACACCCCGACCCTGTCCAGCAGGATCAGCCGATGGGCCCAAGTCTGAGTCCGTAATGCCGGTTCCTGTTCCTCGACCGTTGCCGAAGGGGTCCGCATTGGCACCGTTATCGGAATCCGTCACGCCACTGGTTTGCCGGGCATACGCATGGCCAGTGATAACGCCCATTGGTCCGAAAGCGAGCGCGCCGCTTGAAACGCGATGCAAAAACGACCGCCTGCTGAGCTTCCCCTTCTTCATGGCTCCCTCCCCGACCAGCCTGATCAGTAAACCATAGCACATTTGCGGATATTTGTCGCTTCAAGCGGCTATCTCGTGGAAATATTTGTCAATTTCAGCCACGTTCAGGCCTCGCCCCGGACGCTGGCATTTCCCGGCGCATTGGCCAGCATATCACGGGCGGCCGACCGAAACGGCGAGCGTTCTGGCCCACATGAAGCGAACCAAGAGCAACCAAGCCCAACCCGGCTTTCGATGAATAAATCCCCTAACTTCGTCAGTGCTTTCTGTCGGTAAATGTGCATATTGCCGCTTTGTTATCGTCATTCGGACTGGCCAAGCGCCGTTTTCTGTAAGACGACAGGATCTGCCGATTACAGGAGTCGTTCATGCGTTGCCGAATTCTTCCGCTGATTTTTGCCTGCGCAACAGCGCCCGCCATGGCGCAAGCCGTCGATGATGATATCCGCCCGGGCGAGGTGAGTGAGGATCAGTCGCGCGTTGAATTCGAGATCGACCTGTCTGACGGTCAATTGGTCACGCTGACGACGGTTTCGGACAGTAATTTTGATACCATTCTGCGGGTCTTGGACGCCAATGGCCGAATGCTGGACGAAAATGATGATTATTCCGGCGGCGGCCTGCAGTCGCAGATCATATTCCAGCCCCCCGAACCGGGCATATACACCGCATCGGTGACGGGATATGGCGAGGCATTGGGCACGTTTGAACTGCGTATCACCGAGGGCGTGGATTTCGGTTTGTCCGACGCCGCACAATCCCTCGTTCAGGACATCGTCACGCTGGATAATGCCAACCCGACGCATTCTTTCTACGTCGACCTCAATGAAGGCGACATCATTGTAGCCAACACCTATGCGGTAAGCCCCGACGTCGATACGACACTGGAACTTCGCTCGGCATCGGGCGATATCATCGCGCAAAATGACGACAGCATTGACGGTGGATCGCTCAATTCCCAAATCCTGACGCAAATCGGTGAACCCGGCCGCCATGAGTTGATACTCGGTTCCTATTCCGGCGCAGATATTGGCGATGTTCTGGTTTCGGTGGCCATCGACCCGGAAGCTGAACTGCCCTACGATTTTTCCGCGATTGATGGCGTGGAAATCGCCCGCGAAACCGGTACGATTGATGACGACCAGCCGTCACAGGACTACCCGATCTCGCTTGAAGCCGGTCAAACACTTCTGGTTCTGGCTGATGCCGTGTCGGGCGATCTTGATCCGGTGCTTCGAATACTGGGCCCGGATGGGCAACCGATATCAATGATTGATGACCGGGGCGACGGGTCCCTGAATTCAGCCATTGCGCTGACCGTGACGCAGACGGCGGACTACACGGTACGCATGGAGCGTTATCGCGGCGGAAACAGCGCGGGTGAGTACAGCCTGGTTATGTCGCTGGTTGATGCCGGGATCGTCGATGAGTTGCGCGCATTGCGGGAGAATATCTCGCTAAGCGGTGAAGTGATGTCGATCCGTACCGAGGATTTCATTGTGTTTTACACAAATGAGGGCATTGATGCCTCCTCAGAAGCTTATGCCAATGAAGTCGGCGCGGCCTTGCAGGAAAATCTGGATGCGCAAACACGCATCGGCTTTGCGGAACCCATTCGCGATGAAGACGGGCTTTATCGGGCATTCGTGGCTGAAGTTGGCGGTGCCCTTGGCTTTGCACGCCCCATCGAAACCGTCTTCGACAATCCTTATACGGACGACGTCCGCGAGGAAACGGCCGCGCGTGCCGTATTTGTTATCGACAATGATTTTGTCGGCCTTGGTGATGCCAGCCCGTCCAGCCTGATCCGCGCGACCGCGACCCACGAATTCAATCACATTGTCCAGTATGGCTATGATGCCGCTGAAGAACTCGGCTGGCTTTACGAATCAACGGCGTCGTGGATCGAAACGGTCACCGTCGGCGCAGATCAGGACGCCACCGACTATGTCACGGCGGACTTTGCCCGTCCGGGTCGGTGTTGGAGCACGCCTGATGAGGGTCTTGATTATGGCCAGTGGACATTGTTGCAGTCCATTGCCGATGTTCATGGCAATGAGATGATCGTCCGTTTCTGGGAGAACGCCACCCATATGGACGGGCTGGAAACAGTGGATGCTGCCTTGCAGGGCGCGGGCTCAAACCTCCAGCAAGCGGTGACGCGCTGGCGCGCGCAAAACTATGCGCTCGACTATGATCTGGCGCCCGTCTTTGAACGCACCGTGGAGGTTACCGGAACCCTGGGTCCCTCCAGTCCGGACGGCGGCAAGAACAGCCTGGAACAATTGGGCGTCAATTATTTTGCGCTCGACTTGACGGGGCCGACAACGATCTCGGTCAACCACACGGCCGATTTCGGACTGTTTGCCCTCGGGCAGCGCGCTGGCGAGATACAGGTCATCCCTCTGGGTCAATCCGGCACGATCGATCCCGCAGAATGGGAACATGTCGGTCTGATGGTGATGAATAATGCAAGCCCGCCTGCGCCCGGCCAATGTCGTCGGGATCGCTATCGGCTAGAGCTTTCTGAGCCCGGCGATGTGAGACCGCCAGCCGCGTTTCGCTTTAGCGACCGGCATTTCATTATTCCCGGTGAAGAGGTCGAGGGCGAGTAATTCTTGTCCAGACCGCCGCCGTGGCCCATTCCTCGCACCAACACGTCTCACGCATTGCGTAGGGTCTCGTCGCGGCGCCACATGACCAGAGCGATCACGATGGAGATGGCTGAATAGAGCGCCAGTCCCTGAACACTGGCCATGGGTATGGGTAAATCCAGTACGGCGGCCCAGGCGAGCTCGCCCAATTGCCGGGTGGGCGTATAGGGCGAGATCGTTGCGACAAAGCCCGGCAGCATGCTCGGCGGCATCCACAACCCGCCGAAATAGGCCAGCGGCAGATAAAGCAGATTTGCAATCGGGACTGCGCCGCGCGCGGGGATTGAATAGCCCAGCGCCGCGCCCATCAGAACGAACGGG